>CAZAHZ010000024.1:0-19898 GCA_964485055.1 uncultured Candidatus Cloacimonadota bacterium | reverse complement strand
AATATCTTTCTCCTCTCTCTTTTTGACTTAATGAGGTTTTTGCACTGAACTCAAGGATGAATAAAAAAAAATACTTGAAATTTAATTTTTTTTGAGTGGTGTTGTCCCACTTTGACATTTTACGGGACTTATATATAAAGGACTTGCTTTTACTTTATTTTTACTGATAAAAAAGAATATTTGTGAATGCAATTTCCTTAAAAAAACAAGAGAGGAGTACAATGAGGAAAATTCTAATTTTAGTAACAATGTTGGTGTTGAGTATTTGTTTATTTGGTGATGAAGATTATGCTTTGGGGCGTTTGATTTTGAAAACTTACAGCACTATTGACACAATTTACACCAACCAGAACGGTATTGTTCAAATTGACGAATCATGGTTTGACAGCATTGCTGTTGAGTACGAGATGTATGATTTATATCCTATCGTAGAAAATCCGGCAACCAGTTCGCTGGAAAAAATCTATATTTGTGAATTTCCAGACAGCATTGCCTGTGAAATGGTTATAACAGAATTGGAAAAGGAAAAAGATAATGTTGCATACGCACTTCTGGATTTAAAATTAGTAAATTTTTTTGTTCCGGATGATCATTACTACTCCTCACAATGGAACTTGGAAAAAATTGGGATGGAAGAAGTATGGGGGCACCATCTCTGGGATGATGAAATCAATGTTGCAGTATATGACAGTGGTATTGACTGTGCTGATCCTGGCGACCCTACAACTCTTGATGTTCATCCGGATCTGATTGGGCAAATACTCACAGATGGACAAGGGAATATGATTTATTATACACCAGAAGATGAACCTGTTGATAATCTACCATACGACGACGATAGTCATGGTACTTATGTATCTGGAATTATAAATACTTTAACAGATAATGATGAAGGAGTAGCTTCAATTTGTGGTTTAGATTCCTACGTAAAAATATTACCAATGAAATGTAGTGAAACCTCTTTCCTAAGTGCCTTGATCGATGCCTTGAATTGGTTATATTGGGGATTATATTGGCAAGATTTTCATGTTGAAGTTTTGAATATAAGTATGGGAGTCCGGACACCGATTATACCTCTTCAACACTATCTTGATTTATGTGCTATCATTCATGATCTTATCACAGATCATGATCTTATAATAATTGCGGCAGCAGGAAATGATGGAGAAGATAGTGATATTAATCTGCAATATGCTTACATCCCAAGTGGAATAGAGGGTGTATTACGAATTTCATCATCCAATAGCGAAGACTATGTCTCTTCGTTTTCCAATTATGGTAGTGATGTTTTTGTTGCGGCTCCGGGGACAAGTGTTATCAGTACAGTACCCCATTATGTTGGTTATGGCTGCTCTGATAATCCATATGAATTTCATAGTGGTACCTCTGCTTCAGCTCCCCATGTAAGTGGTATGCTGGCATTTATGAAATCGCACTATACAAACCTGGATAATGCTGATATTTTTGAAATAATTAATAAAACAAATGATGATCTTGTTTTAACTCCTTATCAAGCAGGAAAAGTAGGTTCTGGCAGAATAAATATCAAGAAAGCAATGGAAATTAATTTGAATGAAGTAAATCCAAACTTTGTTTTATCACATTTGGATTTTGAAGGAGAGCCTATACTAAATAACTTTACCCCGCCAATCGAGGTAAATTTAATGTTTAAAAATTTTGGAGATGATCTCACAAATGTGGAAATAACCGGAGAGTTCTCCTGTCCTAATTTAACTTTTAATATCGTAAATGGTACTCATTGGGAGAATAATAATGGAGTTTTTGAAGCAACCCACCCGTTGATCCAGGAAAATCTTGTTACTGTTTCATTTGGATCGTCAAACACGCGGAATACTATGATGACTTTCGTATTTACAGCTACGGATATTAATACACAGGAAGAAGTATATTGCGATACATTATATGCAGATGTGCAATTGTATTATACAGGTATTGAATTTTATGGAATTCCAATAACCGACCTTTTGATTGACGATCTTGACAATGATGGAATTGATGAAGTATTATACGGACAACTGAATGCAATTGATCATGACTGGCATATCGTCGAGTATAATAATGGAGATTATTTCTATAATACAACAGCAATTGATTCTATTTGCTTAAAGCCTGTTGCAGCCGATTTAGATAATGATGGTATAAAAGAGGTTGTTATTGCAACCCAAGATGGAGATGATACAAATATCATTGTAATGGATGATAATCTGGATGTAATCCAGACAATTGATATGACAGAACATATTATGTTTGGATTAGCTTTAGAAGACTTGGATGATGATGGAGATTTAGAAATAATAACTAATGTTCACTATGGAGCTACACCAACAGCAGCTTATGATATAATTTTTGATCCCTGCAGCAATCCTTACAGAATGTTTGTCCCTGATCCGGGATATGTTTGGCATACCGCTTTAGCTACGGCTAATTTGAATAATGATTTAGTTAAGGAGGCTGTTGCTATAGCCGAAGATAACAATCAATATTTGTGTCTCAGGGTTTTAACGATTACTCTGGGAGCTACTTTACAAGATTATGATCCCGAGATAAATAGCGGAGGTGAAATACCACCCCATTTAGGTCATGTTGCATGGCATGTTGTAGATCCAGTTCTCGCCAAAAACGTTGATTCAGGCAATATTTATCATTACGTTTTTGTACATGTTATTGAAAATGCTGGTGGACACCCCCAAAGAAATCTCGATTACAAATTATATTGCTATGATACAACAGCACCTCAGTCTTATTTTTGGTGCAATGAATTATCAACAATTTGGGCGAATACTGGAAATACTCCGGTTATGAAGGATTTAGTTATCGGAGATTTCACTGATGATGCAGGTTTGGAGATATTAGTTCCATCAAAATTATTGGTTATTGATGTAGAAAGCGGAACCGAAATTCAGGACTTGTATGATCTTGACGCCTATCCATTTCCTATAAACTATAATATCGATTCTTTCTCGATTGCTGATACAGATCAGAATGATTGTCAGGATATAATCTCTGTATATTACAACACCTATTTTACCGGCATAACCACAATAAATGCCAATCAGCAATTTGTAGGTGACAAAAGTCTTTATTTCCCTGTGAATGCTGCGGGAGATAATGTTATTTACAGTGGAGCTGTCGGTTGGAATGGTAATGATTATCTCTATTACTATTTAGATATGACTTGCCGATTAACAGATATGGATTTGGACATGGATTTATGTGGATTTGTGGAATGGTCTCAAAGAGGTGAAAATGCCAGAAACACTTACAGTTACTATCAACCAATACCTGAAGAAATTTCTGAAGATTTCACACTTTTTCATGATGCGAAGATTGATTATGATATTGAAGTAACAAATGCCGTAGGTATTGAGTGGATTATAGAACCGGGAACAGAGATCAGGGTAGAGAGGAACAAAAAAATCATTAATTATGGTATAATTGAAGCATCATCTGATAGTGAGAGTGAACCTGTAATAATCACAGGTATATGCAGTGAGTCAGTGCCGTATTTCTGGTTGGGTATAAACAGTATGAACGCTTCCGATATTTACTTCATAAACTGCGAATATGCCAATGCACAGGGATTGAATCTGAATGGTTCCGGAACAAGGAAATTACATATGTCAAATATCCATAATAATAAAAACGGGATATATGCTTACAATAATGCCTGTGCCATTTTGTACGGCAGTAGCATTGAAGATAATGATATTGCAGGCTTAGGATGTTTCAATAATTCAAGTTTAGTAATGGGACCTTATTCAACAAATAACCATTTAGGTTATAACAATGTAAACAATAACGATTATGGGATTGAATCCTTCGGTTCCAGTTTTACTTTAGGAAATGGATACAATAATTTTGACCAGACAAACAACAGCTATAACATCAAACTTACATCAAGTTTTGTATCACCTCCAATTAACGTTGAAGAAAACTGGTGGGGTTCTACTCAGACTCATGTAATAGAGTCCTTATTCAATTACCCTTTATGCTTTGATTATGATCCATATAGTTTGAGCATCAATCAAATCCCAACCAGGACAGGGGAATTTACACCACTGGAAGAAGCCATGATTGCTTTTACCGGTGAAAACTATTCAGTGAGTATTTCGCTTTGTGAAATAATTCTAACAGACAGTCTTTATACCTGGGAAGATTTTGCCGGACTAAATTGCCTGTTTTTAAGTTATTGTGCCATTGAAAACCTTTCAGAACTTGAGTTATGGCTTTCTGAATTCAATTCGATAATGGACAGTGAATTTGAACTTGCTATCGAAAGGATATATGCTTTGATCCATCGCAGCAATCAAGAGTATGAGAATGCTATCGCCATCTATGAGGAAATACTTATGAATAATCCAACCTATGAAGATTCCTGCTATTGCATCATAGATATAGGAGATACTTATTTTGAGTCTGGAGCAAATATCAGATCTGATCAATTGAGAAACATCCCCAGTAATTTTGATAGTTTTCTGGAATTCAAATATGACCTGTTAGAAAGTTTTGGGCGTGAAAATTCTAATGGAAGTGATCAGATCATACCGCCAGTTACTCTGCAGGCAATATATCCTAATCCTTTTAATCCTGATACTAATATCAAGTTTACTTTGTCAAAAGAGTTGCCAGTAAGAATTGATATTTAATATCAAAGGTCAGCATGTTGAGGAGATATGTAATGAAACACTGGAAAAGGGAAGTTACATATATACCTGGAATGGAAAAAACAAAAAAGACAATATCGTAGGAACAGGAATCTATTTTATCAGATTAAAAGCTGGTAATGATAATATCATCAGAAAAATTGCCTGTATAAAATAGTATCGTTAAATCAGATTGAATCGGATTGGCTGGGTAAATTCTCAGCCAATCCTGATTTATTGAATTTTAATAAATTCTTGTTGACAGGAAATAGTAATAATTTCCTTTTCTACAAAGGATTATCATGCAAGTACAAAAAAAGGGAGGCGTTTATGAGGAGATATTTCATTCTACTTTTATTAATTGTTTTTGCTGGTTTCTCTCTATATTCTTTTGAGAATCAGACGGCTAAGGAAAATTCAGGTGCTAATATTGAGACACTTGAGTACAGATTTGATCCTTACTTGATAAATGGAGACTGTTTAGCCTATTGCGAACCTTTAGATCCGGAAGAAGATCCCTATTGGGATATAACATGGGGATTACGTGCAGGAGATTGCCGGGATATGAGTCTGATCACTTACGAATTTTACAATTTTATGTATCGCACTTATCTGGCTTATTCACTTCAGCCAATATTTGAGTTACCGGAGGGTACTGAGATATTAGAGATCAGGATAAGGTTGTTTTTGCTTGGTCATTATGGTCATCGCAATAACTATGAGCCGATAACCTTTCCCTACTGGGACGGCTATGGTCAGAACGAGCATGATTGTATCTTAAGTCATGTTCTTTTAGGTGACAGTCTGGGAGTTGAGGACTGGAGTGCGGGTGATCCTGGAGACAGCAACACATTGCAATCTAATTTGGGTACGGTGGTCAGTGCAAACCTTGCTTATCCGGGATATGACCCATATCAGGCAGATTATCATGGTTATTATTATATGAATGTGACTAATGCAATTATGGAGGATATTGCTGATGGAAGAATCGAATCACATTTCCGGGTAGCTTTTATGGGAATGGGATCGGACTATGATTCTCAGCTTGATTATCTTTCATTTAGTCCCTGCGGATATCCACCATGGAGATACCCATACCTGGAAGTAGATTATATATTGCCGGAAGAGGAACGGGCAGTCAGAAATGGAGATGTTATTCAAACAGAGATCTGCATTTCACCGAATCCGGTGGGTAATTTTGCCAATGTGGAATACCTGTTGCCGGGAGTGCGCAGTTGGCAGAAATATGGTTTATACAATATCAAGGGGCAAAAGCTGGGAGAAGGTGAATTAAACGGGGAGCGTGGCAGTTTGCAGCTTAACCTGAGCAATTATCCCAGTGGCAGTTACTTGATACGGATCGGGGATGATTACGGAAGATTTATTAAGGTGAGGTAATAGGGAAAATCGGGAAGAAATGTAATGTAAGATTTGGTCAACGGAAGGCTCGGCGTTTAAAATTCAGTAACTTAGATTGAGACGGCATTATTATTATTATTTATAAATTTCTGAAACTTATTACCAGTGGTCGTGCCCTCCCCCCACTTACGGTGAACCTCAGCGGTGCAAGTCCACTAAGCATTATAAAATAAATTTAATTGAGGTATCTCTCTGAAATTTTATCACAGATAAGAGTTAGCTTAGTTATAAGAGTATAGAGATATTCCGTAATTAAATCCAGTTTCATAAGTAATTAATTAAGAAGCATTGCCTCCGGTAAGGTACTCCGCAACCGGAGGAATTCAAATATTAATTAACTACACCCCACCCCACCGGCGTGGAGCGCCGGTGGGGTGGGGGGCTTTTATGATGGGCATTTATTCCTCAGGTGGCACTTTGTTTCACCGGAGGCTATGCATCTTTATCCCTTTGCGGGGATATAATATAAATATTGTAAACCAAATTTCCAAAAAAAATGGGGGGATGCCAGGAAGAAAAATAAACTGGCATCACCCTGTATTATTACATAAATGCACTATAGCTGATTTATAATAAGGTGATTACGGCTAAATAACAACATAAATATATCATGTCTGAAGGAGTATAATTTCTGGGAACTACGAGCTCCAGCTCGTAGCTTTATAATCGAGGAGCTGGAGCTCCCCGTTCCCATGACTCACTAAAAGAATTGAACCCACTCTAAAAAGTTTATTAACAACGAAAAACGCGAAAAGCACGAAATAAACAAATTTTAAGCTATTATTGATATTATGTCTAACTTATTTTATATTATATAGTTATGCTTTTTTTTGTTTAAGTATATTTTTATTCTTTTTCGTGCATTTTGTGCCTTTCGTTGTTGAAATATTATATTTAAAGGTTTTTAGAGCGGACTCAGAATTAAATTCCGGTGGGATGACAGGAAAAAATAAAGAATCGCCAGAAATTATTTTAAGAGATGTTTTTTGGGGTAAATGATTCTGAAACTTATAAAACTTATGACGATAATAGTATAGTCTATTGGAATAATTATGTTTAGATACCAGTTCAGGAGTTTAATAATCCAGGAATAATGCGATAATATTGGAATATAATCCAAAATAAACTTGACATTATTGGAATAGGTGGATTTTTATTGTTTTGTTACAGGGAGGTGCGATGATTGAGCGGAAATTGAAGGACAGGATTTTATCTCATTTTTATAAAGGGAAGGCTTTGATCATTTATGGACCACGTCAGACTGGCAAGACTACTTTATTGAGAATGCTGGAAATGGAGACCAAGGGCAAGGTACTATATTTGAATTGTGATGAGCCTGATGTGCGAAATTTACTGGAAGGGGCAAATTCATCCTCGTTGAAGCAACTTATTGGCAGGCACGAGGTTGTTCTGATTGATGAAGGTCAACGGGTAAGGGATATCGGATTAACGTTAAAATTGATAACTGACCAGATAAGTGAGATCCAGCTAGTTGTAACGGGATCATCATCGCTGGAGCTTTCAGGCACTGTCAATGAGCCAATAACGGGTAGAAAATTTGAATATCTGTTATTGCCATTTGCCGTTCAGGAGCTTGTGGAAGCAAACGGGAGACTTGAGGAGCAGAGACTTCTGGAAGATCGCCTGATCTATGGGATGTATCCTGATATAGTGGCAGGTGTTGAATTACGGACAGAGAAGCTGCTTAACCTGGCAGGGAGTTATTTGTATAAAGACATCTTTAATTTCAGGGACGTCAGGAAACCGGAAGTAGTCGAGAAATTATTACAGGCATTGGCTTTGCAGATGGGTTCGGAAGTATCTTACAGCGAATTATCGAATTTACTGGGTATTGATTATCATACAGTGACCAGTTATATAGATTTACTGGAGAAGAGTTTTGTTATTTTCCGCCTGCGTGCTTTCAGCCGCAACCTGAGAAGCGAATTGAAGAAAAGCCGTAAGATATATTTTTATGATAATGGAATTCGGAATACGATCATTAAGAATTTTAATCCTTTGGACTTACGGCAGGACAGGGGAGCTTTGTGGGAGAACTTTCTGGTTTCGGAGCGAATGAAATATTTTTGTAATAATGGGATATTTGGTAATCTATATTTCTGGCGCACCAGAAACAGGCAGGAAATTGATCTGGTTGAAATAATCAATGGCAGAATGAATGCCTTTGAATTCAAGTGGAAAGATGGGAAAAAATATAAGCTGCCAGCTAGTTTTCAAGAAGCCTATCCTGAATGTGGTTTTAGGTTAATTGATCGGGGAAATTATCTTGAATTTCTTTTAAATGCAGATATAAAGAAATAAATGTCTGATCAGGTCGTCTGGAAATCCTGCCCGGAGTATAGAGCATCCTGATCCGGGTATTTGTGTTATATTAATTTTTTGGGGGATTGAGAGGTCGGGCTTGACAGGATTTGTGTGGCATGAAAAATGCTCTATTGTATATTGAAAGCTGTAATGAAGAAAGGAGTATATATGAAAAGAGGTTTGATGTTAGGGTTAACAGCACTATTAACGGTGCTGCTTTTTGCGGGGAATGTGGAATTTACACAGGAGATGGGATTTCCTGAACTTAGTTTAAATGGTGAATATCTGCAAGTGAATTATAATGATTGTATTCAGATAGGAAATGAGGGTGAACCGTTACTGCCGTGGAAGGGAATAGACCTTTTGTTACCGCAGAATGAAGAAGCTGTTAGTGTCAACATAGTGGACATTGAGTATTTTCCGGTGGAAGAATACGGGCAGATAGCTCCGGCATCGCGTCCTTTTCCAATCTCCATGCCGGCACCAGCAGATTATCAGCCACAGCCGGATGCAGGTATTTATGAACGGGATGCGATATTTCCTGAGAGAAGCGTTAGTAAAGCCTATACGGGATTTTTAAGCGGTCACGGGATAGCATCACTGCAATTTTGTCCGGTGGAATATAATCCGGTGCAGGGTAATCTTCGTTTTATCAAATCAATCACGCTGTCAATAGAGACAACTCAGACGGGACGGTCAGTAGAAGCGGAAGCAAATCTTCGCAACAGCCATGAAGTGATGGGGCGGCTTGAAAGAATAATCGAAAATCAGTCTGCATTATCACAATACAGTTACACTCGGGAAGACCGGATAATGGATTATGATCTGCTTCTGATAACCAGTATTGATTTATTGCCATATTTTCAGGATTATATAGATTTCAAGAATTCAACCGGATATTCGGTGGCAGTTGAGCTTACAGATAATATTTATGCCAATTATACCGGAATAGATGAGGCAGCCCAGGTGCGTAACTGTATTCTATCATATTACCAGAGTTACGGGATAGAATATGTGATACTGGGTGGCGATGCGGGAAACACAAATGAGCCAGCGATAGTACCTCACCGTGGCTTCGCTGTGGATGATGATCCGTCATTGCCTTCTGACATGTATTTTTCGAACCTGGATGGGACATGGAATAATGATGGCGATGGCAACTGGGGCGAGCAGAACGAGATAGACCCCTATGCAGAGCTGGCAATTGGCAGGATTTGCGCTGATAGTGGAGAAGAAGTGACTAATGCCATTAACAAGCATATATTCTACCAGGGCTTTCCTGTAATAGAAGATATAGAAAGAGCAGTGATGGTAGGTGAGGAGCTAAATGACAACCCCCAGACCTGGGGAGGAGACTATAAAGATCAGATAGCTGAAGGAGGATATCATGACGGATATTCTACGACAGGGATCAGTGCGAATTTCAATATCAATAATTTTTATGAAAGAGACATGAACTGGGATAAGTACGATTTATACGATGAATTTTCTAATGTGGGTATCAATCTGATCAATCATCTGGGACATTCCAGTCCGACATATAATATGAAGATGGAAAACCAGGACCTTACAAATAACAATTTCAGTAATAATGGATTAACGCGAGGGTTTGCGATAGGATATTCTCAGGGATGTTATAACGGTTCATTTGATAACTGGCATTATAACGGTTACTATACAGAGGATTGTTTTGCTGAGAAGATGTCAGCGGGAATTTCAGGAGGGGAAGTAGCCTGCATAGCAAATTCACGTTATGGCTGGTATATGCCCGGAGGAACAAATAGTTCATCTCAATATTACGACAGAATGTTTTTCGAGGGAATATTTGGAGAAGGTATCAGCAAAGTAGGCGAAGTTAATCAATATTCTCATGAAGCCAATGTGAGTCTGATGCAAAACAACAGTAACATGCGCTGGGTATGTTATGAGACAAATCTTTTTGGTGATCCTTCGCTTGATATCTGGACAGCAGAACCGACGGATCTGGTGGTGACCTGTCCTGTTTCGTTACCATTAGGGATCAGTTCTATCCAGATTTCTTCTGATACGCCTTATACGCGAGTAGGTCTGGTGCAGAATAATGAATTGATCGGCAGAGGAGTGACAGATGAAAGCGGGATGCTGACGTTAGAGACCTTTGCTCCTATCAATTCACCGGGATTGATCAGCGTTTCGGGAATTGCTCATAATAAAAACCATTTTGAAGGTAATATTGTGATAGTAACCGATCAGCCTTATGTTGTGATGCAGGCGATCGAGATAAATGATGCTGCCGGAAATGATAACGGATTGCTTGATTATGGGGAATCAGCAAGTCTGAACCTTAGTTTGAATAATGTGGGTAACGAGACAGCACTGGGAGTAACAGCTTCGATATCAACCTTTGATCAATTTGTAAATATAACAGACGGAATTGTGGATTGCGGAGACATCAATGGAGAGACGATCATAGAACTGGCTGATGCCTTCAGTCTGATTATATCGGACGAAGTGGCAGATCAGCATGAAGCAATTATCCTGCTTGAGATAACCGATACGGAAGGTACATTCTGGACATCAAACTTTAGATTGACCTTGAATGCACCGGTACTGGAAAGCGGATATGCCCAGATTGACGACAGCAGCGGAAATAATGACGGCGTGATTGATCCGGGAGAGGATATTATAATGTCATTCCCGACAATGAATAACGGCAATGCAGCTACAGAAGATATAGTGGCAATTTTATTGAGTCTTGATCCCTGGGTAACAATCCAGACAATATCAGTAAATCTTGAACCGCTTGCTCCCGGAGAAGAGACATTTGCAGAATTTGATGTGTTAATTTCTGCCGATACACCGGAAGGTACCTCAATCAATTTTAATTATAATGCTTCTTCCGGAAATTATCTGACGACAGTGGATTATAGTTATACAGTAGGCTTAGTATTAGAAGATTTTGAGAATGGCAATTTTGAAACCTATCCGTGGTACTTCAACGGACAAGAATGGACTATTGACGATTATGCTTATGCTGGTCAATATAGTGCAAGATCAGGATTGATCGGAAATAATGCCTCAACCTCAATGCTGATAGAAACCTGGATACGGGCAGCCGGCGAGATTTCATTCTATAAAAAGGTATCCTGTGAAGATGATCCCGGCAATCAGAATTTTGACTGGCTGGCATTCTATATAGACGGTACGCAGATGGATCGCTGGGACGGAGAAGACCCCTGGAGCCTGGAAAGTTATAATGTCTCAGAAGGACTTCATACCTTTGAATGGCGTTATCGTAAAGATCCGGCAGTAACCAGTGGTTCCGATGCCGGCTGGATTGATTATATAGTGTTTCCGCCCATGGGACCACCTCCGGCAGCGGAGCTGGAGATTGACGTAACTTCAATAAATCTGGAATTATTGCCGAATAGCGAAACCAGCGAAGTGATTACCCTGGAAAACCTGGGTGTGGGAGATATCACCTATTCCGTACAGGTGCTTGACACCACGGCACCAGCACGCGATCTCACCGGAAGCAATATGAGCTGCAATAATGATAATTATACACCCGGTGAAACCACAGGATGGGTATTTGAATTGTGTAATAACTCACCAAACGGAGAGCAGATAACTGATGCTTTCCTTGATTTTCCTGATGGGATCACTGTTAATATAGCCACAGGATTTTATGGTGGTGATAATCCCTTAATGCCTGATAATGCCTCTGGCAATGGTGCAGTAATACACTGGTCCGATGATGAGGGATTATTGGCGGGAGAGGATGCCACTGCCGGAGTAAATCTGACGGTAGATGCTACTTTTACCGGTGAAGTTATACTTGAATATGAATTACTGGGGAATCAGGGTGGTATTGAGAATGGCAGCATCTATCTTTTCAGTCTGGGAATAGGCTGGTGCAATCTTTCTCATAATACCGGAACGATAGGAACTTTTGAAAATGACCAGGTTACGGTATATTTCAATAGCACTGCCTTAAATCAAGGAACATATACGGCAGATATCCTGATCAGTGATGAAAGAACAATATTTACTATCCCAGTCACAATGACAGTACTTAATACACCTGTAACTGACGAAAGCCTGCCAGAGACAACGGAATTGATAGGTGCGTATCCTAATCCTTTCAACCCTGAAACAAATATAAAGTTTAATCTGGCACAAAGTTGCAATATAAAGCTTGACATCTATAATATTCGTGGACAATTGGTCATCAGTCTGGCAAAAGGAAATTATAGTGCTGGCGAACACGTAGTTCGCTGGGACGGAAAAGATAAATATGGTCAGTCGGCATCATCAGGAATATATTTCTGTAAATTTGATGCAGTAACGGTTTCAGGCAGACCGGATGGAAATGGGAAGCCAACCGATTACACGACAGTGACAAAGATCGCCCTGATGAAATAGACAGGGTGTTAACAGCACCCGGGCAGCCCCGCCCGGGCCTCCTCCTCTAAAAAGGGCCCTCCTTGTGAGGGCCTCATTTTTTTTAGAGACCCTTAAATGTCCTGATAGTATGAGCCAGGCATCCACCCTTGCAGATACCACGCAGCATATAGATACATTTCTGACATGCTGGCTGGCAGCCAAAGGTTTTAAAATTCTGAAGTTTTGCCAGGTAATAATTAACTATTTCAGCCCTGTTCTTAAAATTATCCAGATGAGTAATATATACACTGGAAAGCGGGAAACAGCTCCAGACACTCAGGTCAACCCCCACATCAATGATCGGGCTGCAGATAACCTTGAACCCTTCAGATATTTTGGAGAGAATACCAATTTCTTCTGCTGTGAACATGCAATGTGTAAGCCCGCAATCAAACCCGAGCAGGACTTCATGCTTGATACATTCCTGTGCCATCTTTACTATAGCACTGCCAGCTTCTTTATACCGGGAGGGATGCAAATATTCGTTATTGGCTTTCACAATGGGCTGGGCAATCCCGACTCTGATCCGCTTTTTGAGGTTATATTTCCGGATAAAATCCAGAAGATACTCATATTCAAAATCTGGAGAAGTAACAGTACAGCCGACATTGGTTTTATCATACAGTTTTTCCAGAGCGTAATTAACCAATTCTTTTTGTTCTGCCGTATCACTTTTCTGTAAAGAAACATTTGCCAGAAAGAAAATCCTTTCTTTGGGAAATTTAGTCAGAAAATCAGCGGTATCCTGTAACATGATAAAATTGGAGAATACCGAGATTTGGAAACCACGATCAAAAGCTTCCTGCACAATATCCTTGAACTCAGGATGCTGAGTTGGTTCTCCACCCATCAGGCGGAATTCTTTAGAGCCGGAATTATCTAAGAAATCCAGGATCTTTGTGACATTCTGACGTGTCATGTGCATGGAAGCTTTGTCAGCATCCTTTTGATTTACAATAGACCGACCAAAACAAAAAGAACAGTGCCGGTTACAATAATTCGTTAATAATATATTCATCATAATTCCTTTATTTAATATTCTTGAGGTCAAGTATCAATCCGATATTTGACAGATCGTTGATGATTTCTTTGCTTTCAGAATAATCTGAGAAGATTGTCCGCATCAGTTCTTCGGAAAGTTTTAGCCAGACCTTATGATCAACTGCTGCGTGGAATAATTCTCTAAGCTTGATCTTTTCACGATAGTTTAATCTTGAGAAATTGGAATTTAAAATTGATATCACAGTTACATTATACCTGATGCACTCATCAACCAGCTTAAAGAAATCTGGTACAGAAAGGAATTTCCCGACATCAATAACAAGTTCAGAATAAGGAACAATGGCAGCATAATTAGAGATAATAACTTCTTTATTCCAGTGCTCAAGAACCTGGAGCAGGCTTATATCTTCATATTTATCAGTTTGATAGAGAAGATTAAACTGGCAGACTCCCCTCTTCACCAGCAGGTTTTTGAGGTCTTCTGTAATAAAAGAATACGGAGCTGTCAACTTGATCCAGCCACATCCGCTAAGCTGCAATTGCCCAATTACTGTAAGAAGCTGGTTCATTTCCGGAGCTGTCTTATAAACAATTTCTACAAATGCATTTCTAATGTTTTTGGTCCTTAAAAATTCCTGAAAAAGTGCTGATGGGTAATTATGTGGGGTAATAGAAAATTTAATATAACTCTTCGTTAATTCTTTTGGTAACCAGAGAGCAGTCGGATAGAGAAATCTCAAAGAGAAATTCTGTCTTTTTTCCACAACCTTTGAAAGAAGCTGAATAACTTTAAATTCCTGGTTTGTGAGCCATTTATTAGACCTGATACCATAAGGAGGCTCGGGATTAAAATCATAATCATACTCTTCTGACCGGCGTCGTAATTCAGTTCCATTCAATAATAAAAGTTCATTACAGAATATCTTCAACGGGTTTTCATTCAGCACGATCTTTACTCCATGGATATAGGATGCCAGAGTTTCATAAGGCAGACCCATGATCAGATAGACGGAACAGGGAGCAATATGACGTCTTAAATTCTGCAACCCAATTTGAAATTTGACCGGATCCCAGGGGCGATGTATTTCTTTGGCAGTTTCCGGATTCGTTGTCTGCAAGCCAATATCTATCAGAACAAAATTCTTCATGCACTCAGCGATTTCATCTGTTATCTGGTGAGCATAAGCTTCCACGGCAACTGTTATACCGGAATATTTGATCATAACTTTTTTGAATAATTCACTAAGCGCTTTCAAACGAGGTAAATTACTATTACAAAGAATGGGATCAAGCAGATGAAAATATCGTGCACCATGGGAAGCAGCATACCAGACCTCTTCAGACAATCTTTCCAGGGAAGTTGACCTGACTGTTACCTTTTTATCGCCTTCAAAACAGTAACTGCACTTAAAGGGACAACCACGTGTGCCTTCCAGCATAATTCCGAGCCGCCATTTGGTCCTCAGATCCAGAGCACCTTCCAAAACAGGAGATGGTAGATCATCAAGGTCTTTCACCAGATCAGCCTGTCCAGTAAAATGAGAAATCCCATTTTCCCGGTAATGCAATCCTGAGACGCTTTGCGGATCAGTCAACTTGCTGGCTTTTATATCCCAGGAGCGGAAAAACTCCAGAAGAGGCATCTCGCCCTCTCCATCAATTATGTAGTCCAAAGCAGAAATATTTCCCAGATAATCTACTACCGAGTTTGTTACTTCCTGTCCTCCGGCTATAATGATAATTTCGGGGCATTTTTCCTGTAGCAGAGCTGCCAGGTCAAAGATCATATTCCTGTTCCAGATATTTACTGAGAGACCCACAAAATCAGGCTCCAGGCTGATAACAGTATCACAGATATTTTTAATATCATCACTCCGGGTAAATTCAACAAAACTGCAAACAAATCTTCGTTTAAGCTCTTCATCTTTATTAAGAGTCAGGCTTAATATTCTGATGGCAAGATTGTAATATCCAGGAAAATTGATCCCTGCTAATACAATTTTACCTTTTTCTGTTACTAAAACATCTTCCATAATTCCATTAACCTTTTTTGTTAAAATATCGTAGTTTCAAGTCTTTATATTCTTCCAGACTAAAAATCCTGAAGAAACTTCCCATCATCGAGCGAGGTGTCTCCGCCAGGTAGATCATATTATTTTTATGAGTAAAATAGTCACTGATCTCATTCCGGAAAAAGATATTAACATGATGATTAATATATTTTTTTCGCTTATCGAGATCAATTTCAAAAGTTTCCGCAATTGATTGAATATCATGGTCAAAAACAGTAGCCACTAAAGCGATTGCGAAGACAAACATCCTGGTCATCCGGCTTCTTTTGCACCAATTGGCTATATATCCCCAGTCCAGGTCAGGTTTGGCAATATATAAAGCAATATCTATCAATTGCTTAAAGATAGTGAGTGAATGATGAATTACGGCATGGCAAACCAGACCGATAAATTCATGTTCCGGTGATAACCGGTAGATAAAGCCATCCTGAGTGATGATCTTCTGGCGTTCTATCAGGAATTCCGAAGTATCCATCCGGTAATTAAACCTTTTGGAAGTCAGGTAACTCCAGTGTAACTCAATGCGAGCCTTGTGAATTTTATAAACATACTGACTGCGAAGCTGCTTATAGGGCAAAATATTATTTTCCATAAAACAGGTATATACTGAAAGTTTATCCTTTTTATCAATCAAAATATCAATATCACCCATCTGCCTGATCCAGATATCGGGATAATCAGATAACAGCAAGGCTAACCCGCGGGTAACTACGCATTTGATGCCGGCATTTTCAGCAAGCCGGCAAAAAGTCACTCCTGCATTCAGAAATTTCAGATTTTCCAGCAAAAAAGCTCTTTTAATATTTTCCCAGTTTTCCCTGATCTCCTGAGGGATAGTGGTTTTGTTAATTGCATACAAAAATAATGATTGCAAATGATGAGATTTTACCCATTCTATCAGGCTGGCAGTCAGCTCCTGATCAGTTGGATATTCCAGTTTTCCCTGACTGCGAGTGATTAGAGCAGCGAAAACCTCTTTTAAATATTTTAATATTTCAGATTTATGCTCTATAAGCATATCAGTTTTCCGGTAATGTTCTATAACTCAGGCAGGCACCGATACATCTTCCACCCAAAGCTAGCGGACAAGAACTACATTTCTCAAATATTGGCTTCCTGGTTAATTGTCTGATCCGCTCAATTCTTGTTGATGATGTCTGCAACAGATCTGGCGAATCCGTTATCCGGTCGGGGAAACGCTGATCAAGTCCCAGACACGAGGCATAGCTGAGATCAGGATAAATAACCGTATTATTGGTGTAATTATTTATATGTACCGGACAGCTTACGGAAAAAGAACCCTTTTCCAGAAAATACAGGGCAGTTTCTTCTTTTAGTAAACATACCGGAAATGGTTTTGCCAGATAGACAGAAATATCTGATTTAGTAGCCGATTGCACCAGGTCGTCCAGGAGATTTGCGTATTGATCCAATGCCCCGGTCTCAATGAAATCATTGGTTTGTGACATATTGGGAATGATCACGGCAATTCTTATCTCACTGATATCTGTCTCTTCAGCAATGCGGATAAATTCATGTGGATCATCGCTGATATTGGCAAAATTACATCTCAAAATCGCATTTTTCCCGCTGGCTCTCAAGCTTCGTGCATTTCTGCGAAAGGTTTTATATAATTCACTATTTCTAACTTCATCGGTTATATGCATAGTTATGGCTAAAGGATCTGTTTTCTGGATACTTTCCAGAATATTCTCTGCAAAAATTCCATTAGTTGCAAAGAAAAATTCCAGATCGCTGGCGATTATCAAATCAAGCATTCGGTCAAATTGAGAATAAAGTGTGGGTTCGCCTCCGGTAATCCCGATCCGCATAATCTCATTGCTCTTTGCCCAGTTGATCAAAGAGACAAAATTGTCCCACGGCATTTCATTTTCCGCCACTGGAACGTTGCTGCCGGAAATACAATAATGACAGTGCATGTTGCAGTTCATAGTCGGCGAGATATTTATCTGCAGCGGAAATTGTAGTTGAAGATATTCAGCAATTTTCACGGATAGATATTCAGCTTCAAGAAACATTTTTTTACTCTGCAGTACGCTAATTAAACGGTTATACGCTCCTGGAAAAAGTACAAGTTTATCTAAAAATTTCTCCTTCCGCTTTTCGGAAGTGATCTGCGTTATCTGCCTGCTGACAAGATCGGCAAAATCTCCTGATTCTCCCCAATTATGACAAAGAGTTGTTATCCAGAGCGGAATTTCAGCAGGACTTTCTTTTATATTATTCTCAACCTCTTCCCAGCGAGTTAGCATTGATGCCATAGGAGCGAACATCTTCAGCATTTTTAATGCCTCACTTGAGCAATAATTACAATCATCGCTTAATGCCTGGATAAGGCGCTCCAAAGTACTTGGATCCTCTTTTTTTAAACCCTTGATCCGGTTCAATTTGATGATTGTATTAATGTCATAGTTAAGCTTTGAAATCACGCATTCTCCTGAAGATCATTTTACTGGCTGGCAGCGTGGTTAATTATCCATTTGCCCAGAAATTCAGGATCATCACCAGTTCCCAGTTCAAAAATCCGGATATTATCTACTGCCTGAAAAAGAAATTTTGATAAATGAGCTGGAAATTTTTGATTTTTGATCAGTATCCTTGATTTCAACAGCTTCTGGTAAGCTTCGATAAAGCCAAGCTCCTTCACTGCCGGCTTCCCTGAAGTTATCTTTACAAAGTAGATACAATCAAGACTGCATTTCTCATAAGTCAGGCAATCCGGATATATCTCTACAGGTGAAACCGGATAATTGCCGTTCTCAAGTTTAGTAACCAGAGAGCAGACTTTCTGAAGCTCTGCAAAAAAGGTAATAGTTTGTTCTCGAATATTAATAGTCTCCGGAATTCCTTGAAAATATGGCTTTCCCGACTCTGAAAAACTGACCACTGCAAGATCATCCCCAGCCAGTTTGGCTCCCTGTCTGATCAGGGATAAAGCAGTTGTTGTCTTTCCACCTCTGGCATCGGCTGAGACAAAAATTCCGGTTTTCCCAGGAAGCAGTAAAGACGCTGTATGCAGAAGTATCTTATCCTGCTGAGCAAATAATTCAGACAGCAAGGGAGCGATCATCGAAGGCACACTCGATGGTATTTTTCCCTGAGCTGATTTTTTTATTACAATCAGTGTTATTTGATTTTCGGATTGAATATAATATATACAGCAATTCAAATGTGATTCTGACCATAAAATCCCAAAATCATCACTTTGAAGGCTTTCAGGATAGATCATTATAATATTCTCGGACTGATCAGGTTCTTTCAAAGCAGATATTACCCAGTCCGGCGAGTAGCTTTCAATTTCCTTTAAATCACTAACTTCATGAATTATAAAAGCTATATCGGTATTTTTCCGGCTGGAAGCCGATAATTTGAACATGCCCTCAATCTCTTGCCTGACTGGTGTTTCGTCACCCTCAATATAAATTGACAATCCCGCGATTGTATATGATTTATCTGGCATATATTATTATTTTTATTAGTAGTAAAAAATTCAGATAGTGTAGATAATGGTGGGGAAATTTAATTCCCCACCCAATTTTAAGTTCCCATTAATGTGTGCGCTTTTATCTATTAATTTAGATATCAGCTCACGGAATAATTGTGATATTAACACCATTTGCGCAAAATTACTAAAATTAATAATAATAATAATAATAGTAAGTTGTACTGACTGCTTCGAGTGGCTTGTGCAAAGTAAATAAAGGAATTTCATACTTTTTCTTAGTCTTTTTTTCCATATTTTCCTCCGTTATATTTCTCACATTCGTGAGTTTTCTTACTAAATAATAAAAAACTAAACCGATAGAATTATCTTATGTTCAATTAACCCTTTCAGGAAATGATAGGAGTCATGTCTCGCCTGATCTTCGCCTGCTTCATATTCCTCGGTAATCTCTGAAACTATTTCCGCAAAACTTTTATCAGCGCTTAACTGCAACCAGATAAAACGCCCTATATCATTCAAAGAATA
>CAZAHZ010000023.1:0-20343 GCA_964485055.1 uncultured Candidatus Cloacimonadota bacterium | reverse complement strand
TTTTTCTGGGGGGTTTGGCTTTTTTTGCAACCGGAGCGGGAGCAGGTTTTTCTGTTTCAATTTTCTGAATTAAGTGGGAATCAGGAGTATTGTTAAGCACTTTAACGATAGCTGCTTCCAGTTTATCAATTGTTTCAGAGGAAATCTGATCATTTTGTTTGTTGGCTTCAGGCAGCAGGGCAAAAATCTGAATGGGTAACTCTTCAAATTGACAACCATGAAATTCGTTAAGGGATTCGCAGATAACAAAGGTTTGGGCAGCGCGATAGATAGTTTTTGCCATTCGGGCATAGTGTTCCACGAGAAAGATATTCTCCGAAGTGGGGTATTTGAAGGCAAAAAAAAGCAGGAAAGGGATCTTTATTGTCCCTTTACTAAAAAACCGTTTTCCAATAACCCGATACTGGTAATCTAAACCGAGTGAAAGAGAAAGCATCGGTGGTGTTTTCTGGGTATGGATCTCTGGGGAGCGAGTAATTTCTACAGGGTTGTTTCCGCATAAGGAAAGATTGTAATCCAAAGATTGAAAGTCCCAGGAGATTCCCGGTTCAGATAAAATGGGCTGCTTAAGCATCAAAGCTGCGATTAGATCATGCAGGTAGTTGGGTGAAAATACCGGGGAACTGCTAATGAAGCCTGTACCCCTGGTTTTGTTTAACAAAAACTTCCGATTGTTGAGTGCTGCCAGAAAGTATGATAAAGCCTCGGCAAGTTCGGTGTTAGTGGAGGTGGAACTCTCAGTGAGCTGCTGAAAATTCTTCCATTTCAAAGCGATTTCACTTAAATACATCTTGTTCACAGGACTTTTCTCCTGCTTCGTCAAATCCGCAAGTAATTTTGAGTAATACATAAACCCTCTTTAATAAACTGTTAATTGAGCTTATTCCATGAAGCTAAATTTTTCCCCTGCAATAGATTGTCAAGAATAAAGGTAAAAAAACCCAGAAAATATATCAGGCTACCGGAATTTATTGTGTTGAACCGAAGTTGTCAACAAGAGTAGCGGAGGGTGAAAATAGTTAGATATTAGAGATAATTTAGCAGAAAAATGTACAAAAAAACAGATAGATGTCAAGAGAATCATCAGTAAATAAATTTGACAGTAAGAAAATATTGTTGACAAAAAAAAGACAAAGACTGAAAAGCGGGTAAGAATGAAAATAATGAGGGTTGTATGAATTCTGTAGTGGGAAATGTATTAACTGAGTACATCACGCGAGATTCACAATTAATTGAAGAAGTCTTAGCCAAGTTACAGTCAGGAAATTCCATTGTTGAGATCACGGGAGAATCCGGGACGGGGAAATCATATATTTTTGAGAAATTAAACAATGTTTTTCTGAAACATCAATTAAACTTTAAGGTTTTGATTCCGCGGGTGCTGGGTGGAAATCATTTTTATGATTTCATTCACTTATTAACCGGTATTGAAAAAGAAGGCTATCATAACATCATCAATCGGGCAAAAGAATTCGAGATAAATAACCGTTATGATTTTTATTATTTTTTCACGCGTCAGATAGAAGAATATCAGCTTAAGACGGACATCATTGTGATATATGAATCGAGTTATCTGGATATCTATACGCGTGATTTCATTCAGTTTTTACTAAATTATCTACCCGGAAAGAGTACTAAGTACGTTATATTTTCCAACAAACCCTATTATCCTGACGCTTTTAATATCAATATGTCTGTTCCAACCCAGGAGGATATCGCAGGAATACTTGATAATCTAACGGCAGAGGAAAACAACGACTTTGTGCGAGAAGCAGAAGTGATAGAGCGAATTTCGGGGCAGAATTACTACACGATCCAGTATTTGCTCGAGAATTATTTTATTTCCGATGATAAGCTGATGGTGGATGAACTGATTGAGCGCATGATAAATCTGGAGACAATATTTCAGGAAAGTATTGGTAAACTCAACCCGGATGAATGTGATCTGCTGCTTTTTATCTTTTTGCTTGATACGCGTGCGAAACGAAAATACCTGAATGAGTTGATGGGTAGAAAGGTAGCGAAAGCCCTCAAAACTCTGGAAACATTGCATTTGATCTTACAGATTGGAGATAATTATTATGTGCGGAAAGTGGAACCGGTCAGGAATTATTTTGAGAAACTGGAAGTACAAGAGCAGAAGCGGTTAATTTCGCTGGTGCGGGAATATAGTGATAATGAAATCTGCAATGAATTTCTGGATAAAAGTACTGCTGACCAGGGAAAGTGTTTTGAATATCTGAATTTGATCTGTGATCAGGAAAATCAGTTAAAATATTATAATTTGAAATTAGAGAGGTTAGAAGACATTCCCGAGAAAGTTGAGATACTCAACCGGATAGCTCAAATAAAAAAGGAGAGGCGAGAATTAGAAGAAGCAATAGAAATATTGCGAGGATCATTGAAACTGGCTCAGTCATTAAATATTCCTATTTATTCGATAATATATGAATTAGCGGACAGCCTGAGCAATAATGCCAATTATGCCTTTGCGCTGGAAGTGATCAAGAAATATTCTCCGGTTGAGATAGATAATTACTGGCATTGGAAGATCGTCCTGATGAAAGCAAGATTATATATGCAGCAGGAGGATTTTGAGCAGGCTCTGGTTGATGAGGAAGAAGCATATACTTTAACTTCGCGGGTAGAAAACCACAGGCAGAATATGCAGATGCGGGCAGAAACCCGGAAATTGCGGGGCTTGATTTTTTATTATAGTAACGATTATAATAAAGCCCAATCAATATTTGAGGATGCGCTTAAGTTATATCAGAGTGCGGAAGATCCCGGGGGAATGGCAGCGGCATATAATAACCTTGGCGTGTTGGCAATGTCTCAGGGCAATTGGAAAGAGACAGAGGGATTATATCTGAAAAGTCTGGAGCTGGAAGAGAAGCGTTATAATCTCAATGGTATATCTTTTGTTTACAATAATCTCGGCTATCTCTTTGATGAAAAAGGTGATTATCAGAAATCGCTGTATTATCTGCAAAAGGCTTATGACATCCAGCTTCTGCTGAATGACCGTTATACCGTAGCGAATATTCTGATCAATATAGGCGTCAATCACATGGATAACGGGAAATATCAATCAGCAGCTAATTCTTTTCAAGAGGCTTTGCAGGTTTCTTATAAGTTTAATTATACCCGCCTGGAGATTGCCTCTCTGGATAATCTGGGAGTTTGCTATTTTCGCTGGGGTGATTGGACAAAGGCTATTAATTACTATAAAGATGCGATCAAAAAATCCAGAGAAACCAATTTTTTTGAAGGATTGTGCCAGAGTTATAATAACATCGGTGAATTATATATGCGTCGAGGGGAATTGGAATTAGCAATAGATTTTTATTTTAAAGCACGGGAATTATTACCCAAACTCAACGATGATTTTCAGAAGGCAGACCTTTATGGTAATCTGGGTCAGGCGTTGACCATTATGCATAAATTCAGTGAGGCATATAGTTACCTTGTCCAGAGTTATGAATTCTTCAAGTCTATTAATCAGAAGGATAAGATCATTGAAGGTGCTCTGGGGCATGCTTTATATTTTATCCAGACCAGTAATCAGGAAAGCGCACAATATTATTTGGAATATGCCATGAACCTGGCAGAGGAATTAGATGATGAATTCCGTATGGGTCAATGTTTTTACAGGATGGCATCACTTCACGCCAACGAACCTGACCAGGCGCGGCAGGAACTTGGCAAAGCTTTAGAGTATTTCCGGAAAACAAATAAGAATTTTGAATTAACCAAAGCGAATTATGATTTTGCGCGTTTGATAGCAGAAAAAGGGGACTGGGAACAGGCATTGCAGATACTGGAAGAAAATAAGGCAATGGTCAAGAAATTCGGAGCAATCAAATTTCTGGAAGAAAATGATATACTGATCCAGGAGATCAGGGGTAAATTTAAAAACCAGATGCTGGAATCCAAACAGCAGGAAACTCTTCTGAACCAGTTTTATGAGATCACGCAAAACCTTAATAATATTCATAATATTGAAACTGTTCTGCAGATGGCGATCAACAAGATTGTGGAGTTTGCTGAAGCGGATGGGGGAATACTGGCATTTTACTATAATAAACAGGTTGAAACCAAATGGGATTATCTGTATTATAATGGCTACTCCGAAAGTGAAAAAGACCTTGATATTCTGCTGGAAGTGATCAAAGGCACTTATGACCTGAATGAAGGAATGAATCATAAACAACCTCATTTTGCACCCAGCTATAATAATATTATTTCCTATCCACTCACGGTGCGAAATGAGAGGAAAGGCGTGATACTCCTCTTCACTCGATATGAAACGCGTTATTTCAGTGAAAAGATGGTAAACCTGGTCTCGGCACTGTGCAATCAGATCGTGGTGATTGTGGAAAATATCTCTTATGCCAATCTGCAAAGATCACATGCTTCTATCCGCGAAGAACTTGCCCAAAATAGTGAATTTCCGGAGATCATCGGCAAGAGCGAAAGTATCCGCAAAATTTTCCGCTTGATTGATAAGATCAAAGATACTCCTACAACAATTTTACTGGAAGGTGACAGCGGAACCGGAAAAGAACTGATTGCCAGAGCGATACATTTCAGCAGTAATCGCCGGAATAAACGCTTTGTAGCTCAGTATTGCGGAGCCTTAACGGAAACGTTGCTGGAAAGTGAATTATTTGGACATGTAAAAGGCTCTTTCACAGGAGCCAGTTATGATAAAAAAGGATTATTCGAAATTGCTAATGGCGGTACTTTCTTTCTGGATGAAATTGCCGATATCAGCTTATCTACACAGGCAAAATTATTGCGTTTTCTGCAGGAAGGAGAAATTAAACGGGTTGGCTCGACTGTTACCGAAAAGCTGGATGTTCGGGTTGTCTGTGCCACAAATGTTAGCTTGAAGGATAGAGTGGAAGCTGGCGATTTCCGTCAGGATCTATATTACCGTCTGAACGTGATCAGATTGCAGATTCCATCTCTGCGGGAAAGAAAGAGCGATATTCCACTTTTAAGTGTGCATTTTCTTGATAAATACTGCAAAAAAATCGGCAAGCAGGTTAATGGCATCACCGATGAAGCCTTACGCTATTTGACCCGCTATGTCTGGCCCGGAAATATCCGCCAGCTTGAAAATGAAATCGAACGCGCAGTGACACTTGCAGAAGAAGACTCGCTGATCAATTCCGTAGATTTATCACCAGAAATTTACCATTATCAAGAGAATGCCGAAACCTTGAATTTACTGGAAGATAATTCTCTGAAAGGTCAGGTAGAACGCCTGGAACGCGATGTGATCATGCGGGCACTGGAAGAGACGGGGGGTAATCAGACCCAGGCTGCCAAAAAACTCGGTATGAGCAGGCAGGGATTGATTAAAAAGATACAGCGATATATCGTTAATAAGCAAGATGGGGAAGAGAAAGAATAACGGTAATCCGGTGACTGTTTCAACTCAGTTCGATTTTGTCGTTCTGGATATTGAGACCACGGGACTAGATATTGAAAAGGATGAGATCATTGAAATAGCTGCGCTTTACTTTGAGAACGGCAGCATTAAAGACCGCTTTTCCACTTTTGTCAAACCACATGGAACTGTTCCGGCTTTCATCAAAAAACTTACTAATATCACCGATGAAATGCTCGCTACTGGGATCAATATTCAATCTGCACTCAGGAAGCTTCAGGATTTTATTGAAGATAAACCTCTGGTCTGTCATAATACCAGGTTTGATATCGAATTCATCAATACAAAACTTCGGATGGCAGGATTAACGCCTTTGAAAAATTTGATCTACGATACAATGATACTGGGACAGATCTATCTTCCTGATGCCCTCAATTATAAACTGGTCACACTGGTCGCTTACTTTGACCTGGAACTGGAAGGAGCACATCGGGCGATAAATGATGCTGAGGCAACCGGCTGGCTGATGCTTAAGCTCCTTGATTTTATCTTCCGAAATATTGATGTGGAAATAAATTACCTGCTCTTTGAAATGGCAGAACTTTCCCAGGAATATTCTAATCTGGCTGATCTTCTCGGAAAAATAGCAGATGAACAGAAAAGAACCACTTTGATCAGTAAGCAGTCACCGGATTTCTATCTTCCTGATCTCACTTATGTCCAACATCAAGTGGAGAAAGAAGAAGAGCTTGAACTGAGTGATATATTTGGAGAAAAGGGCACTTTAGCATCTGCTTATGAGGATTATGAAGTCCGTCCCGGACAGTTAGGCATGGCAGAATGCGTTAAAGCAGCTTTTGAAGATGAAAAGCATCTGCTGGTAGAAGCCGGTACAGGGGTCGGGAAATCTCTCGCCTACCTGGTTCCGGCAGTTCAATTCAGTTGGAAAAATGAATCCCGGATTATCATTTCCACTAACACCAAAAATCTCCAGGAGCAGTTATTTACCAAAGATCTCCCCCTGCTTCGGAAATGTTTGCATATTCCTTTTCAGGCAGTTTTATTAAAAGGTCGTGGAAATTATATCTGTGAAAAGAAATGGCTAGAAGTGATGCGAACCTGGAAAAGATCTGCTGCTGCCTGGGAAATTCATGATCTGATGCGTCTTATTGTCTGGAAAAAATTTACCCGAACCGGGGATATCGTGGAGAATAGCGCCTTTAATACAGCCAAGATGAGCTCCACCTGGAAGAAAGTTGTTGCTGACCGGCATTTCTGTCGAGGCAGACGCTGCAGTTATGGTGCTGCCTGTCATTTTATGCGAAAAAGGATCATGGCAGATAAGGCAAATATTGTGGTGATCAATCATCACCTTCTCCTCGCCGACGCTGTCACCGATAATTCCGCTCTCGGTGAATATCAGAGGCTGGTGATTGATGAAGCTCACAATCTTCCCAACACTGCTCATACGGAGCTGGGTTACAGCCTTAGCTGGCCCGATATTCATAACTTCTTCCTGCAGCTTTTCCAGATCCGCAAGGATTATCAGAGCGGGGAATTGATCTCCATAAAAAGAGACCTCCATTCCAGCAACCTGGAGTCTATCACCAAAGAAGCAATGATCAAGACTATTGATACTCTGGTGAATATCATTAATGAATGCGAGGAAGTATTTATCCCCTTTTTCTGGGAGATGGGTGAAGCTGTCAGGCGTTGCACAAAGTACGGAAAATTAAGCTATTACAGTGATGCCGACGAATACAGGAACGCCCGGCTCAAACAGATTCCTGACTTGAGCTTCATAAGTCAAACTGGCAATCTGATCAACTGCCTCACCACGATCCTGGACGCCGTGAAGAAACTGGAAGCTAATCTGAAGGGTATTGACAGCAGTCGCCTGAGTAATCATGCTCAATA
Organism: uncultured Candidatus Cloacimonadota bacterium; assembly: GCA_964485055.1. Lineage (GTDB taxonomy): Bacteria > Cloacimonadota > Cloacimonadia > Cloacimonadales > TCS61 > Stygibacter. Next base: position 13,028 of record CAZAHZ010000023.1, on the reverse strand, counting down.
TCTGGAAACCATGGAAAGGGTCAAGGAACGCCTGCAGGAATTTAATACACAACTGGAAGCTTTCCTCACCCCGGATTATGATGCTAATGCCTATTGGTTTTCTACTTTAACTGTCGCTGATCAGGAATATCCTGCCGGTGTCCTGAATGTTGTTCCGCTGGATATCAGTCAGCAGATGGCAGAATATTTCTATGATAAAAAGGAATCCATCATTTTCACTTCTGCCACCCTGGCAATCCGCAAAGTTTTCAAGTATTATGAACGCCGGATGGGTCTGCCTCTCAACGAAAATGTCAAAGTCCGGCTTGAAATTGTGGATTCCCCCTTTGATTATGAAAAACAGTCTATAGTGCTTAACACCGCCTATTTGCCATTATATTCCGATCCCTATTTCTTCCCGCAATCCATGGATTTTATTGCCCAGGCTTGTCAGCGGGTTCCCGGTGGTACGCTCGTGCTTTTTACTTCTTATGAAGATATGGATAATGCCTATAAAAAACTGGCGGAAATGCTGCCTGACAATATCAGCCTGCTGATGCAGTCTCGAACATCCTCACGGACTTCTCTCCTGAAGCAATTCAGTGATGATGGCAAAGGTGTTCTCCTCGGCACAAGCTCTTTCTGGGAAGGCGTTGATGTCCCCGGTGAAGCACTGTCCCAGATCATTATCTACAAATTACCCTTCCCTTCCCCTGGCGATCCGGTGGTGGAAGCATATACGCGAAAGCTGATCAGTGAACAGAAAAGACCCTTTGAATATTACACGCTGCCGGAAGCTCTCCTCAAATACCGGCAGGGTTATGGCAGATTGATCCGCACAAAAAAGGATACAGGTGTCATCATCGTACTTGATAACCGCATCGCCAGAAAAAACGACCGCTATGGCAAATACTTTGTCCAGACTATTCCCGCACAAACTATTTTCTGTCATAATTCCGAAGAAACTATCGCCCGTATCACCGACTGGTTTCTAAAATACAAATTATCAAAATAAGCCGACTTGTTTCTATAAATATTCGCACTTATTCTAATCTCCCTTTTTGCTGGACAAATTTAGCTTATCATTCAATTTTTACTGATATTGTGGTTGTAAGGAGAAATTTGTATGAATCCCGTCGAGATCATAATCCGAAAACGTGATGGCGGTGTACTTGATGCCGCTGAAATGAAGGAATTTATTACTGAATTTATTCAGGGTAATATTGACAGCAGCCAGATGACGGCTTTGCTGATGGCTATATATTTTCAGGGTATGAATAAACAGGAAACTCGCCATCTCACCGAAATATATATTCATTCCGGCAATAGAATTGAATTCCCGCCCGATATGCCCACGGTAGATAAACATTCCACCGGCGGCGTCGGGGATAAGATCAGTCTCATGCTCGCTCCCATTGTCGCTGCCTGCGGTATTCCTGTTCCCATGATCTCCGGGCGCGGATTGGGGCATACGGGGGGCACACTCGATAAACTGGAATCTATCCCAGGTTTCAGAACTAATTTCTCTCAGCAGGAATTTATCAACTTTGTCAAAACTTCCGGTCTCGCTATTATTAGCCAGAATGAAAAACTTGTACCCGCCGACAGGCTTATTTATGCCTTGCGGGATACCACGGGCACCGTGGATAGTCTCCCTCTGATCACTGCCAGCATTATGGGCAAGAAAATTGCCGAAGGTGCCCGCAATCTCGTGATTGATCTCAAAGTCGGAAGCGGTGCTTTTATGAAAGATCTGTCCCGTGCTCAAGAACTCGGTGATTTGCTGATCTCTACGGGTGAAAGCTTTGGTCTCAAAGTCAAAGTTGTCTATACTAACATGAATTCACCCCTCGGTTTATACTGTGGAAATGCCCTGGAAGTGCTGGAAGCTATCAAATACCTCAAGGGCGAATTTATCGAAGATATTGATATATTGACCCGAAGTCTTGCTCTGGAAATGCTCCTGATCAGTGGTATATATACTGACCCGGTAGCTGCCCGGAATAAGATTTCTGCTGTTATCGAAAATGGGGCTGCTCTTTCTAAACTCACTGAGATGATCGTGCAGCAGCACGGTGATCCCAATGTGATTGATGACCTCACTCTTTTACCCGCAGCAAAATATAAATTACCCGTTATTGCAGCTCAAAATGGCTATATCAAGTCAATAAAAAGCGATCAGATCGGTTATGCTCTGGTCAGTATCGGAGCAGGGCGCAAGACCCTGAAGGCAAAGCTTGACCTTGCTGCCGGTGCTTATCTGCCTTATAAAATCGGTGATCAATGCCAGAAAGGACATACACTCGGAACTATCTTCTGCCATGATAAAGCTACTGGTGATGCTGCCATTGAACGTATCCGCTCGGCTTATATCCTCACCGACGATGTTGTTGAAAAAGAAAAGATTATCTTAGAGTCCTGAACCGCTGATATTCCGCCCAGAATCCCGGATATGATTTATTAACTGTCCCCGGATTATCTATTCTCAATTCTGGATATTTAAGCTTTAAAATGGAAAATGCCATTACCAGCCGGTGATCTCCATAAGTGTTGACCAGTATTGACGCTGGCTCTGTTTCCAAAGGATAGATCCGCAATATGTCATTCTCATAATCTGCTCTGCCCCCTAATCTCGCAATCTCTGCCAAAACTGCCCCAATCCGGTCACTTTCCTTAAAACGCAAATGGGTTATATTATAGATCTCAGTCGGGCTGTCTGCCAGTAATCCCAGAACTGCCAGCGTAGGCACCTGATCCGGCATCTGGGACATATCCACGCTGATGCCCTTTAACCGGTCTCTGCTTACCACGGTCTTTTCATTATCATCATCCACTACCGCTCCCATCTCTGCCAGTATATCTGCAAAATCTGCATCCGCCTGACCGGACATCTTTCTAGCGCCCATCACTGCCACCGCAGTATCGCTGATTGCTGCCATTGACCAGAAATAACAGGCTGATGAATAATCCACCTCTACCGTGATCTGTCCCGGATTAACTAATCCCCTGCCAGGCTCAATAAATATATGATTGTCTCCTTGCAGAACTTTAATACCCATCTGCTGCAGAACCTTGATCGTCATCTCCACATAAGACCAGGATACCCGCGAACCACTGATCTCAATTCGTAATCCATCCCTGCACAACGGGGCTATCAGCAGCAAAGCACTCAAATATTGACTGCTGATAGTGGTATCTATGCTCACATTCCCGCCCAGCAATGCCTTGCCCCTGATCTTGATGGGATATTGTGAACTGTCTATTTCTGCTCCAAGCTGCCTGAGTGCTGTCACCAACGGTTGTATCGGTCGCTTTCGCAACTGACTGGAAGCATCCAGTAAAAATTCTCCCCCCGGTATCGCCGCCAGAAGTGCCAGTATCATCCGAAATCCCGTTGCGGAATCCTGGATATATATTTGCCCGTCCCTTTTGTAATTCTCCGCAGGTATAATTGTAATTGTTTCGCCCTCAACCCGGAATTGACACCCCAGATATTCCAAAGCCGTTTGTACCGTCAATACATCCCCCGACCCCGAATAACCAGATAAAGTCAGCTCTCCGTCCAACTGACTACCCAAAAGCAGCCACCGGATCAATTCCGATTTCGAATAAGGAAGTTTCACTCTAAACATATTTCTCTCTCCCATTTTCCATCTCAATATGTCAAGAACATTGCCATCAAAATTCCTCCAAGAAAGAATAATTTCTCCCACCACTCACTTCAATGACTTTCCAAAAATGACTTGTCTTCCGTCAACATCCTTCCAAAAAAATGAGACAATTTGTAAAACTATATTGCATTGCTTTTACTCTTTAATTATATTCGCGATTTTCGTGGGGTTCGTGGTTATAATTTTTTTAATTCCATAGGATAAGGATGATTGGAAATATCTGGATTATTGAATAATTAATGAATGCAAGTTTTAATTTGACAAAATACTCTTAATTCAGGTTATCTATTCTAGAAGAGAATAATGGGAATTGATGAATTATGAGCTTGTTTAGAGGAATTGTGAACTTAGGGTTTTGTCATTTCCAAAAAGGAATGGATATGCATATATTTGAAAATATTTTAAGTGTTTTCGAAGAAAATATCGAGTTTTCATTTTCTGGAGTAGAAGACATATTATGGTCTGATTTTTTTCTGAATCCCAGAAGATTAAGAGGTAGTGATTTTTTGATGAGATGGTCTCAAGGTGTATGGAGTGAAAAAAGATTAATTGCTGCCGTTAATAAGACAAAAAATTATTTTGCAACTGCTTTTGGTCCAAGTTCAACTGCTCCAACTGATGATGTCAGGGCTTTTGAACAATATTTTGAAAAACTGGAAAATGCAGGTTTAAGTAAAATGAAAAGACCTGATTTATTGATCTTTAAATCAATCTATAAACAACAGATTATGAATATAGTTAAAAAGCTGGGTGGTGAAGAAGAATTAGCTTTTAGAAAAGATGATGATTTAGTTGATCTTCTGAATTTCTCAATTTGTGCTGTTGAATGCGAAAATAGTCTTTGGATTGCTGAGAAGATGCCTGATTTCGGGAAAACATTAAAACCTATGAAAAGGTTAAACGGAAAAAAAGGTTTACCTAAAGGTGCTGTCTTACCTACTGTAATTTTGAAGGAAGAAGATTTAAAACCACTTTCTGATTGGCAAAATTTAAATAAAATCCCAATTCATATATGGCACGCTTTCTTTGATAGAGCATATGGACTGTCATTCAATAAAGCTCAAGAATTAATAAATAACGAACTTATTCTTCCCAATATCCAGATTTTTCAAGCTCCAGGAGGTGCTACTACAAAAAAAGCTATATATAAATTCTATTATCATTACGCTTATGATCTTGGCTTTGCTATAGAAAAACCAAGTCTGGAACCGAAAGTAATTGAAGATAAAAACGGACATATTTTACCTTACGTCAATTTCTCTGGTGGATCTCTTCAGCTGAAGAGGCTCTGAATATATTAGCAAGTATTAAGAATGAGAGAATTTAAAAAACATCAGTTTCTGCCTGCTGACTGGAATAAAAGAGAGATATTAAGAAATAAAGGTCAATTCTGGACCCCTTCCTGGGTAGCAAATGCCATGATGGCTTATGTAATCAAAAATACGGTTAAGGTGTTTGACCCTGCAACTGGAAAAGGTGCCTTTTTACAAGCTTTCTTTTATTTAGCTAAAGATTACCAAAAATTTTACGGAATTGATATTGATCCTGAGGTTTTAAAAGATGATATTTATTTTGACCAACGATGTTCAGTTGAAATCAGAGATTATCTCAAAAATCCCCCACCCGGAAAATTCTCTGCCATTATTGCAAATCCGCCTTACATCAGGCATCATAGAATTGATCCTGAAACAAAAGTATTCCTTAAGTCTTTGTGTAAAAAAATTACCGGTTTCACTCTTGACGGCAGATCCGGCTATCATATCTATTTTCTTCTCAATGCTTTAGATCATCTGGAAGAAAATGGTAGATTGGCTTTTATTATGCCTTCCGATACCTGTGAAGGCAAATTCGCTGTTAAACTATGGAATTGGATTGCAACACATTTCAGAATTGAATGTGTTATCACTTTTGAAGAACAGGCTACTCCATTTCCTTCTGTCGATACAAATGCTCTGATTTTTTTTATCAAAAAAACTCCTCCTGTTCAGTCTTTAAACTGGATTATTTCAAAAGAGCCTTACAATGATGACCTACTGCTTTTTGTGTCGCATAATTTCAGCTCTTACCAAAATTTCGCCTCTTTGGAAATTCATGAAAGAACTCTTGCTGAAGCCTTAAAAACCGGTTTATCAAGAAAACCTGATAATAAGGTTTATCCCTATAAATTGTCCGATTTTGCTAAAGTAATGCGTGGTATTGCCACTGGCTCTAATGATTTCTTCTTTCTTAATGAAAACCAGATCAGAGAACATGACATTCCCTCTGAATTTCTGAAATTTGCTATTGGTAGAACTAAGGATTTGGATAAAAACATTATTGACAAAGATACTATTAATTATCTTAATAAATTGAATAGACCTGTTTATTTATTTTCTCCTGATAATAGAAATTTAAACGAATTCCCAGATTCAGTGCGGAAATATTTAAAATTGGGAGAAGAAATGGGACTTCCCCAAAAAAGTCTTATTTCACAACGAAATCCATGGTATAAAATGGAAAAAAGAATTCCACCTCCTATCCTTTTTACTTATTTAGGAAGAAGAAATGTTCGCTTTATCAGAAACTTGTACAATGTACTCCCCCTTACATGTTTTCTCTGCGTCTATCCTCTAAATGATAACTTTGAATTTATTGATAATTTATATATGATGCTAAATGAACCTGAAGTTATAGATAATCTTAGATTAGTTGCCAAAAGCTACGGATCAGGCGCTCTAAAAGTGGAACCTCGTCAACTCCAAAACCTCCCTATTCCTGAAAAATTAATCGAAAAATATGATTTACTCCCGTTCAGGCAAAAAAAGTATGAACAAATTTTATTGTTCCAATAATATCTCGTCTAACCACTTTTTCGCTTCTGTTATATACTGTAAATTATTTAAAAATATTAATTCTATATTGTCATTATTTATTCTCCAGCACCATAATATAACCACTGTTCGCCAATAACATTTCCATTATTTTCGCTGTAATATTTCATTCATTATGTTCCAAAATACAAAATTACCCGATTTTAAGTACATTTCAGCCATAACTTCTTGTAAATTAATGTATTACACTATCTTGCTGTCTCCTTCAACCTCCCCGTGACTCCACAATAACTTTCCTGTGGGTTACAAGAGTATGGAACAATAAAATCCATTAAAACACCTTCATCATGATCAAAATAAAATCATAGTACGTTTTACCCTTATATAACCTGTTTCCTTCCTTCAATAATTTTTACACCTTTCATAACTCAATCCCACTGCAGGTATACCCCAGAATTATATAAGTTGCACACGAAACGATACCACATTTTATCGTTGTGTCGTTTTGAGTGCGATTGGAAAGGGACTGCGTAAATATTTTTAACGTAAAGGACGCAAAGGGGCAGAGGACGAAGAGGAATATATTTTACAAAGACAGGGAGTTGAAATTGAGAGATGAGAAAATGTGAAAATGAGAAGGTGAAGGATATTAAGTTGTTGTCGGAGTTTATGGGATGATATTTTTTAGGGCTTCGCGGCGGCTGAGATTGGAGAGGGGGAGTTCGTGGCAGATGTTGACAACCCAATCGGGATTGGTTTTGGCGTATTCACGGAGTATCCAGCCGATGGCTTTTCTGATGAAGAATTCTTTGTCAGTTATATTTTCGCTGATAATGTCGTGGAGCAGGTCTTTGTCGGTATTCTTTTTATATTTGAGTTGAAATAGGAGGGCAGTGCGTCTGAGCCAGAAATTATCAGACTGACGCCAGCGTGGCAGGAATTGCTCTTCAGTAGCGGGGAATTGGAGAAAATGGAAGCCGATCAGGTTGCAGGCAATAGCATCAACAGTATCCCACCAGGATTTATTGATGATAATGTATTCATAAAGAGCTATCGTATTTTCGGGGAGCTGCTGTATGGTTTTGATCAGGAGCTCTTGTCCGAAGTACTGGAATTCACGCTGGGGTAATTGCCAGAATTCTTTGATGATGGTGGGAATAGCAGAGATTGTCGGGAGATTGCTTTTGGTGAGCATATCTTTACTGAGATTGCGGCGCAGGCTGGTTTTGATACCGAAGAAGGTGAAATTATTCTTCATATAAGCCTGCATAGCCTGGGCATAATCGGGATTAAAATCAGCCTGGTAAATATCAGAGATTTTTTTCACATAGGAATTCATTGAACCTCCAATTCGTCAGCAATGCTTAGATTATTAATTCTTTTACCTAATTTAAGGCTGAATAAGGCAGCAGTGATAAAAACAAGAGTAGATAAAATGAAGACTGCCTGATAATTAAAGAGTATCATCACCAGAAAACCGATGATGGGACCGATAACAGCCCGGACACCGGTGAGCGAGACATGAACGCTCTGGAACATGGGAGCTTCATCGTCACCGGCAAAATAAATAGAGCCGATATTCCAGGAGACATTGATACCCGCCATGGCAATACCATTAAAAAGGAAGGCGAACATGACGAGGTAAGGTGCCATCAACAAATCAGTATAAAAGCTGGCGACAAGGAGTGTAAGCGGGTAGAAGGATATTATGAAATAGGAGATACCGGCAAATTTACCGGGATTAAGCAGATCGTGAAGTTTCCCGGCAAGGGGAGCCAGGAACAGAATACCGAGTTTGGCAATCACGCTTTTGGAGATGAACATCTGTGAATAATTCATACCTACGGTATCCACCATGAACTTGGGAATTACCGGGAGTATCATCATGAAGGCAAGTCCATAGATGAAATAATTGATTTCAAAGCGTCGGAAAAGGGGATTATCTTTGAGAACTTCTATAGAACGGTGGATGGGACCTGAGATGAATTCCTGGAAATTTATTTGTTTTAAATTGCCAGGGAGAGGTTTGGTGATCTTTGTTTGGGCAAAGAAGAGAGAAGAAAGCAATCCAAAGATACCAATGAGGGCAAAGATGTGACGGAACCAGTCTTCATTAATATCCAGCATATAACCAGCCAGCCAGGCGAATACAACTACCACAGCGTTTTCTACGCTGGTGGCAATGCCAAAGAGTCTACCCCGGTTTTCCAGTCCAAAGCCATAGCGGTAGAGAGTACTTTGAGCAGGGCTTTGCATGGAATTGAAGCTGAAAAAGATGACCATGATCAAAAGATAGCTCCACCAGTTATGCACCCAGAACATGAAAATGAGAACCAGTCTGCCGCCAAAACCCAGAATATAGTAATACCGGGCGATATTTGCGGAGCGTTCGAGGAGCTTGCCCCACCAGATGGAAAACAGGTTGGAAAGGGGCCAAATAATCACTAAAAGTGTGACCTGCCAGTCAGCAGCAGCGAGTGCTTTTTTGGCGACTATATCCTGGAACTGGAAGGAGGCATTCACAAAACCTCGAAAGAAAACGGCGATCAGGATCATTGTGAACGCATAGCGTTCCTGCTGTGATAATTTCATCAGCATTCCTTATATAATATTCCAAGTCTCAAAACGCTGCAAAATGGCGGGGCAGGGTTAAATTTGTAAAGGGATTTGTAGGGATGGGTTTGATCGTAAAGGAGATAGACAGAATGTAAAAATAATATACAGTAAAAAATGAAATTTGGGGTGGACAGGGAGAGAAAAACAGTTAATATGTATGATAAGAGTATAAGAAAGTCCTGTAATAAACTGGAACAGATTATGCTTATAAAATAGGGAATACATAACATGGCAGAACAAAAAGGCAGAAAAGAGGAAAAGGAGTTTTAGATGAGAATACAAGTGATATTAATTATTCTATTTGCGGGATTATTGTTAAGCGCTCAGCCGTTATGGGATGAAGATATCCTTTTGGCAGAAAGTCATTATAAATACTGGTGGGGCAGTGCCAGCAGGGAAGAAGTCCTGTATTACACCTGGGCGGAAGAATCCGAGGCAGGCTATGCCATCAAAACTCAAGGGGTTGGAGCAGACCAGTCGTATATCTGGACAGAGCCGGTGAGCCAGGAAATCAGTAATGGTTTTCCTGATAATGTCCAAATTTGCGCGGGAGAAGATGGGTCTGTGTTTCTTTATTGGACGAATTATATTCTGCCGGATGACATGGAATGTTGTCTGCAGAAAATCTCGAGTGACGGGGTGTTATTATGGGGTGCAGAAGGCAGCGAAATTGAGCTTATAACATATCAGGTGAGATTTATAAGTGATAATACAGGTGGATTGTATTTTTATACGCAGTATGGCAATCCTGTACTTTTCTGGCATATTAATGGCAGCGGTGAAATTGTAGCAGGCTGGGAGAATGGTATAGCATTAGGTGAAGGTAACAGGACAGAGCATGCTGTTACTGCTTCAGGGGAACTGGCAATATTCACATGGGTAACTGAAATAGACGAACCCGGCAGGTATTTTCAAATTTTGGGAGGAGATGGCAGTTACTTATATCCGGGAGAAGGGATATATTGCGGAGATTGTGATTCCAATTCTGCCGGAATGATAGGGCTTGCGACAGACGAATATCTGCTTGCCTGGGTATATGAGGGGAATGTGCGAGGCAACAAACTGTTGAATAATGGGGAATTTCTTTATCCAGAATCGTTGTATCTGGGAAATCCTGGAGATGGAGATCATTTATATAAACTTGTGTATCTGGCTGGAAACTGCTATTTATGCTTGAATGACAGCGATCTGGAGACTTTCAGGTTTTGGCAATATGATGAAGCCTGGCAGAGCCTGGGCACTAGCGAAGACCTATCGTACACAGGAATTCTGGTTTATAACCAGATCAAACCTAATGGAAATATAATGCTGGGAGATCGTGATTATCCATGGTTCAGACTCATCGAATATAACGAAGCTGGAGAATTGATCAGTCCGCCGGAAGAAGGATGGCTGAGGTTTGATAATTATAATGAATATTTCCTGAGTGGTGACAGTGAAGGGAACACATTTGTAACAAGAGAAATAATTGATGAAACAGGACAATCGGATTTCAAGGCTCAGATATTTGATCTGGAAAGCGAAACTGTGTTTGAAGGCGAGGGTTTATTGATCTGCGAGAATAAGCAGCTTGAACCTGGAAATTGCCAGATTATTGCCATGCCGGAAAAGATTGCCTATTGCTGGAATGCGTCGAAAAATGATAAAATAATGTATAAGGTTCAGTATCTGGACAATGAGGGCAATCCGCTCCTGGAAGAGGAGGGAATGACGATCCTGTGCCGAGATGGCAGTCAGGAAGAATACAGAGTTTTATTAAAAGAAGAGAGTAGTATGCTGCTGCTGGAGAATTATAGAGTGGGTTTTGCAGAAGTATATACCAGGATCCACCGGATCGTATTTGATGATGAGCCGTGGCTGGAATGGGGAGAAGATGGAATTGTAATTGCCGGAATGAACTGGAATGATGTTGAAGCAGTGAAGTGTGAAGATGGCAGTTACCTTTTGTATTGGCAGGATGCCGGATTCAGCCGGGGTCAATTGATCGTGGATGGTGAGACAGTGCTGCCGGATAATTATGATCTGGGACTATCTAATGGTGTCATTTTATCAATAACAGGCGATTATTGCACCTTTTCCAGTGGCTATGGTATATATCTTACCCGTTGGAATGACAACTTTGAGCCAGTATGGGACTCGCCGGTATGGCTGGCAGGTTCAACTTATTTTGAAGAGAATTCTTTTGAATATATAGCAGATGGTGATCTGGTGAAATACTGGATCAGTTATGAAGGTGATCAGATGCAGAATTATACCTGGCGTCTCAAGAAACAGATCATCACACCGGAAGGGGAGAAACTGCTGGGTGTGTATGCTCCCGGGATCTATGAAAATGCTGAGGTGCAGATCAGGGATTTTTGTTATATAGAAGAACTTGATCAGATCATTTTGATTCATGGCAGCGAGAATGCATTTTTTATGAAATACATGAGTATGGAAGGTGAAATACTCAGTAGTGAGTTTTTTACTTTTGAAGACCTGGGGGGCAGGGGGGTGATAGAAATATATTCCGAGCATGGGTATCTGATGGTCAAAACCGCTATAAAAGAAGATGAAGGTACTGAGATGGGACTATGTGTATTTGATTTTGAGGGTAATGCAGTAGAAGGGCTGCCTGGAGCGGAATTTTATATTCCGGATGATTATTTCGCCGAGATTATCAGTGATGATAGAGGAATTTATTATGCCTGGTCGGAAATCCATCTGGATGAGAGCTATTATCCGATGGGTAACGGCAAAGATATCTATGCCCAGAAAATAGACTTCTTTGCCAATGGTGTTGAAGGTGAACAGTTGACACAGGTAACATCGGCACTGGGTATATATCCCAATCCCTTTAATCTGGAAGTGAACATCAGGTGGCAGCTTGCAAATATCATTTCGGACGCCGGATTGAGTATTTATAACATTAAAGGACAGAAAGTGCGGGAATTTGAAGTGACAGCGAGGAATGGGCAAATAACCTGGGACGGCAGGGATGCCAGCCAGCAGCAATGTGGCAGTGGCATATACCTGATCAGGCTGCAGAATGGTAGTGAGGAACAGACAGCTAAAGTATTGATGTTGAAGTAAAGTAGAAGACAATTAAATAAAGCCTGTCAAGGTGTGGAATGGAGCTCAATTTTCTGTTAACAGAGTAAACAATGTTAACAAAGTAAACAGGATTTTGGAGAGACTTCTGGAGGCATTTTAAAAAAGTAATTGACAATACAGCAGGGTCTGATGAATAGTGAACACTGTTTATTGGGGAAGATAAAAATGCAGATTTTAAAAGATGATGTTAAGGATGAGATATTGCGTCAGGCAAGGCGAGAATTTCGAGAGAAGGGTTACCGGGGAGTCAATCTGCGGGAGATAGCGCGAGCTGCGGGGATGACAGTGGGTAACATTTACCGATATTTCGGGAGCAAGGATGAATTATTCCGGGAATTACTGGCGCCGATAATTGGTAATATCGAAATGATGAAGCTGGGGCTAAAGCAGCACGAGACAACCGAGATGGACAGGCAGACTGAGAAAGCTGAACATGAGCAAATGGTGATGGCGGTATATGGATTTATTCAAAAGTATCGGGAAGACTTAAAGCTGTTATTAACCAGATCGGGTGGATCGAGCCTGGAAAATTACCAGAAGGACTTGATCCGCTGGTATGGAGGATTATATCGGCATTCACTGGAAGCAAGCTGGCAGCAGATGGGAAAAGGTGAATTGCAGATTTCTGAGATAACTGTCAACCTGGTTGCCAGAAGTGTGGCAGACAGTATAATTGAGTGTATAATGAAGGGATATAGTGTGGAAGAAGTGAAAAAGATCGCAGAGGAATTATTCAGTTTTTATGGTGGTGGATCAAAGGCAATTTTATTAAGTAAGCTGAAAGGAGATGTAATGATATAATAGAACCTAACCTGAGCGATACCCTTTTGCTAATATCACTAATCTCTTTGGTATCTTG
>CAZAHZ010000022.1:0-20436 GCA_964485055.1 uncultured Candidatus Cloacimonadota bacterium | reverse complement strand
AAAGTTTAGATAAAAAACGGGGGGATGCCAGAGTAATTATTAAAAATATTGACTGATAAGGTAACAGACTGATATCTTGAAAACAGTCAGGGAGGCAAGATGAAAGTACCGATAATATTATTAAACATGTTAGACAGTCTATTTAAGAATAAGATCAATGAGCTATTTAACAAGTATCTGTTAGATTACGGGAAGCTATTAGACCATCAGATAGATTTTGAGGGAGAAAAGAAGATAACTTTGCATATTGCCATGAATGGAGAGAAAGAAGTATTTATGGTAGAATTATCAAATATTAAAATAACGCAGGAAGGCGGAGTATATTACCTGCAGTTTGGCAGTTTTTACATTGAGCGGGAATGGCTGCGACGGCTGGGTCAGGATTATCTGGATGGCAGGTTTGGTGATGCGAAGATCAAATTAAATCATCAAATTGGATCATTACTGATCAAGGTATTTAAAAAAAAACCAGGGAGTCAATGGTAATGCAGGCTTGTATAAAGCAATCTGGTAGTATATCACCGGAAAGCTGATCAAGATTAAGATAATCACTGCGAGTTTGACTTGGAGCTTAGTTAACGAACAATTGAGGGACAAATGGAGAAATTGCAGATATATTTGCAAAAGGCTAAATTGCATAAAGCATTTGATGTGGCAACAGGCAGAGGAGAATTTATCAGTACAATCCGCTATCTGGCAGGGGACGGAATACAAATAACAGGCATAGATAAAAGAGGCAGAATGCTTGAGACAAGCAGGAAGCAGTTTCCTGAAGTAGAATTTATCGAAGGTGATGCTTATCACTTACCATTTGCCGACAAGAGCTATGATCTGGTCTGTATATCAAATTCGCTGCATCATTTTCAAGAGCCGGAGAAGGTGATATCTGAAATGAGGCGAGTTGTGCAGCCTGAGGGCTACATATTGATCCAGGAGATGGTTTGTGATGAAGATCAGACAGCAGCCCAGAAATCCCATATACAAATTCATCATTATTGTGCAGAGGTTGATATGCTAAGCGGAACTTATCATAAGAAGACCTGGGACAGTCAGAAGCTGGAGGATTTTATAGGAAGAGAATTTGAGGAACTAATTCTGAAGAGTGAATATTCATATCCTGTAGAGGATGAGCATGATGAGAAGCAGATAGCCAGCATCTGCCAGGCAATAGAGCATTATTTGATCAAATTAAAGGGAATCAAGGAAAAAGAATATTTGAGAGAGAAGGGTGAGAGTGTGAGAATTTACCTGCAAGAACATGGATTTGCCTCTGCGAGAGAAAAGCTGTATCTTATGAAATTATAATAGCCAATCCTGCGATTGGCTATTATAAATATCTATGGGGTGGCTGATGGGATTTGAACCCACGGCCCCAAGAGCCACAATCTTGTACTCTAACCAACTGAGCTACAGCCACCATAAAGAAGCTATTATGGCACGCCAAAAGGGACTCGAACCCCTGACCCTCGGATTAGAAATCCGATGCTCTATCCAGCTGAGCTATTGGCGCGCGATGAATATAAGGATGGTAGCGGCACAGGGACTCGAACCCCGGACACTCGGATTATGATTCCGATGCTCTAACCAACTGAGCTATGCCGCCAATTGGTAGCGAGGGGAGGATTTGAACCTCCGACCTTCGGGTTATGAGCCCGACGAGCTACCATACTGCTCCACCTCGCATCGTGAATTCCTCAAATATTCTGACAGGCTAATCGTGTCAAGAAAAAACAATTATTTGTATAAATAACTGGCAAATAGTTTTTTATTCTTTGAGTAGTAGTTCAGAGATAGTTTTCCGAAATTGATCAACAGATAAAACTCCTACAGCCATATGCGGGTTTTGATCTTTAGGGCAGAAGAGGATGGAAGGGATGCTGCGGATACCAAAAGCGGCAGCGAGTTCCTGTTGTTCTTCGGTATTGATCTTGTAGATGTTGATTTTATTTTTAAATTCTTCTGCCAGTTCTTCCAGAACCGGAGCAACTATTCGACAGGGACCACACCAATCAGCATAGAAATCAATAATGCAGGGTAACTGACCGAGAAATTTCCAATCCTTGTTATTAATGTAGTCGTGAATTTTCTCCTGAAAAGACTCTTTTGTCAGGTGTTCCATGAAACCTCCATAATATTTTTTTTATTTTTTAGTACTATAAATACTACATTAATAGTATAAGGTAAAAAATGAAAAAACAAATTTGTGTAAAAAAGCAGGTCAGAAAAAAGTTATTTACTAAAAAACCAGATTGACAATTGTCAGCCTTGTAAAGGAGCAAATTTATCTATCAAAGAAGTTAAAAAATACTTGTATATGAATATTCAGAGGTTATTTAATATAAATAAATCTGATCAAAAAGGTTTGAGAAAATATATGATGTATTAAATATATAATTATTTTCTTGACATATAAAATAGTATTGGACGAAAATAAACTGGATAACCTGCCGATGGAGGGTATTATATGATACAAAGGCATAATGAAGTATTCAATGAAAAAGTCCCAGCGGGGCGGAGGACATATTTTTTTGACGTCAAAGTTAATAAAGACAATGAGAAATATTTAAAGATCACAGAATCCAAGCGAACAGATCAGGGGTATGAGCATAGACGGATAATGATATTTGAGGAGCATTTTGAGAAATTTTTTGAAGGCTTAGAAATAGTGAAAGAATATTTAACACTTAGTAAATTGGAAAAGAAGTAAAAAAAACGCCCTTTCGAAAAAGGGCGTCCGATTAAATTATACAGAATTAGTTATCAATTAAATCCTGATATAAGGGGAAACCAGAACAGAACTCATAAACATCTTCCTTAATTTTGGCAAGCATATCTTCATTTTCAAAATTATCTCTGACGTTTTTAATGAATTCAGCAATAATAATCATTTCTTTTTCTTTCATACCACGGGTAGTAACAGCGGGAGTACCAAGTCTGATACCGGAAGCAACAAAGGGTTTTCGGGTATCAAAAGGAACCGTGTTTTTATTGGTAGTAATGCCTGCCTTATCGAGAGAGCCTTCCATAGTTTTACCGCTTGGTCCGCCAGATTCTTCTGGACCAAGATCTATCAGCATAAGGTGGTTATCGGTGCCGCCGCTAACTAAGTTAAATCCTTTTTCCATTAAGGCGTTTGCCAAAGCTTTAGCATTTTTGACAACCTGTTCCTGGTAAATTTTAAAATCAGGCTTGAGAGCTTCTTGGAAAGCAGCAGCTTTGGCGGCAATGATGTGCATTAGTGGTCCACCCTGTACACCGGGGAATACTTCACGATCAATATCCTGGGCAAATTCATCTTTGCAGAGGATCATCCCACCTCGAGGACCTCGCAGTGTCTTATGAGTGGTAGTGGTAACCACATCGGCATAAGGTATCGGGCTCTGGTGCAATCCAGTGGCAACCAGTCCGGCAATATGAGCCATATCAACAACAAGCCTGGCACCGACTTCATCGGCGATGGAGCGGAATTCAGCAAAGTCTATTGCGCGAGGATAGGCGCTGGCGCCGGTGAGTATCATTTTAGGTTTATGTTCAATTGCAAGTTTGCGGATAGCATCGTAATCAAACATCTGAGTTTTTTCATTTACCTGGTAAGGAATGATCTCAAACAGTTTGCCAGAGAAGCTGAGAGGGTGTCCGTGCGTGAGATGTCCACCGTGTGATAATTCCAGAGAGAGTATTTTTTCTCCGGGTTGGATAAGGGCAAAATAAGCAGCCATATTTGCCTGGCTACCGCTATGGGGCTGGACATTGGCATGATCAGCGCCGAAGAGTTCTTTGGCACGTTCAATAGCAAGCTGTTCAACCTTGTCAATGAATTCACACCCGCCATAATATCTTCCATAAAGGTTATAATTGATCATGCCTGATTTTTTACTCCAGCGGTAGGGATAACCTTCGGCATACTTATTGGTAAGTACGCTTCCGGCAGCTTCCAGAACGGCACGGGAAACAAAGTTCTCGCTGGCAATGAGTTCCAGATTGCCAGCCTGTCTTTTTAATTCACTTTGCATGGCATTATAAAGTTCGGTATCCTGTTTTTTAATAAATTTCATAAAAAACCTCCTAAAGAAATTACTTCTCTTTATTTTCTATGGCTGTGATTTTATCAAGTCGCCGTTGGTGTCTGCCACCTTCAAATTCAGTATTTAGCCAAGCGTCAACAATTTCGACGGCTTGTTTATAGTCAAGGAAACGTCCGGCGAGAGTAAGGACATTGGCATTATTATGTTTTCTGGCCAGGATGGCAGCTTGAGTGGAATTACATAGGCTCGCGCGAATACCTTTGACTTTGTTAGCGACTATAGACATTCCGATGCCAGAGCCGCAGATAAGGATAGCGCGATCGCACTTATGATCACTGACAGCGTGTGCAGCAGGGAAGGCGGTATCAGGATAATCAATGCTTTTTTCATCATAAGCGCCGAAATCGGTTAGCTGGTGGCTGCTAAGATGTTTTTTAATATTTTCTTTGAGAGCAAAGCCAGCGTGATCGGAAGCAAGTGCTATTTTCATTACATTTTCTCTTTATCGGCAGATGCCGGTTAATTGGCTATCAGTCAAGAATAAAATCAGCTTATTATGCCTCGCTATTAGAAGTTTCGACTTCCCTAAGATTGAGTTTTTTTGCCATTTCATTGCGAAGTTTGTATTTTTGGATTTTTCCAGATGCAGTCATCGGAAAGCTATCAACGAATATAACGTAATATGGTTGGTTGTGACGCGCAATGTTTTTCATGCAGAATTCTTTAATTTCTTCTGCTGTTGCGGTTTCACCCTCTTTTAGTTTGATAGCAGCTAAAACCTGTTCGCCATATTTTTGATCAGGAACACCGACCACCTGGACATCGCTTATTTTGGGATGAGTATAGAGGAATTCTTCGATTTCACGAGGATAAACATTTTCACCACCGCGTATAATCATGTCCTTAATACGTCCAGTAATTTTAAGATAACCGTCTTCATCCATCACACCAAGATCACCGGAATGCAGCCAGCTGTGTCGTATTGCCATTTCAGTTTCTTCTGGCATCTTGTAATAACCCTTCATCACGCATTCGCCTGACATAATGACTTCACCCTGTTCACCTGGCTTGCAATCCATTTCAGTAGCCAGATTTAATAATTTTAATTTCATGGGGCTTAATGCTCTTCCCACAGTGGTTGTTCGATGGACTAGATCATCATCAACAGATGTCATGGTAATGACAGGAGAATTTTCGGTTAAGCCATAGGCAATAGTGATCTGGGCGCAATTCATATCGTTAATAACCTTGTTCATAACTTCAACAGGGCATGGTGAACCAGCCATAATACCGGTACGAAGTGATTTTGTGTCATATTTATTCCTGTTTTCGACGCCAAGTTCGGCGATAAACATCGTAGGTACTCCGTGTAATACTGTACATTTTTCATTATTGACAAGTTTGAGTACTTCTTCGGCATCAAATGTAACCACAGGCAGCATGGTCGTAGCATGTGTAACAGCGGCAAGAATTCCCAGAACGCAGCCGAAACAGTGGAAAAACGGAACAGGAATGCACATCCGGTCTTTTTCAGAAAGTTTCATCTGTCTGCCGATAAGGTAACCATTATTGGCAATATTATGATGTGTCAGCATAACACCCTTTGGGAAACCAGTAGTGCCAGAAGTATATTGAATATTGACAACATCTTCTTCTTTGAGTGTTTTTTTGATTTCAGCTAACTTGGAATCGGTGATGTCTTTGCCCATTTCTTTGAAATCCTTGTAACTCAAAGCATATTCGCTTGTTTCCATATCAAATAAAACGACATTTTTGAGCATCGGAATTTTTTTTGATTCAAGCTTTCCCTTACCAAGCCATACCGCGTCATCTATTACTTTTTTTAGCCAGTTAAAATATTCACTGGTTTTGAATTTTTCAATTAAAAAAATCGTCGTTGAGTCGGATTGTTTTAGTAAGTATTCCAGCTCAAAAGATCTATAATTCGTATTAACGGTAACAAGGACGGCACCGATTTTAGCGAGTGAAAACATTAAAACGGGCCATTCGGGGACATTAGTTGACCAAATCGCCACATGGTCACCTTTTTTGATATTCAAAGCCAGAAGTGACTTAGCTACACTATCTATCTCATCATTGAATTGCTTATATGTAAGTCGAATATTTAAATTCGGATAGACCAAGGCTTCGGTATCTGGAAATTCTTTGGAAATTCTTTCAATCAGTTGTCCCATTGTTTCATTGAGTGGCATTTCATTCATATTTATTCTCCTTAAGGATGCCGTTGCAAATCTTACTGCAACGGTATCAGGTTCGTGTTCAAAAGTATTTTAACTTCTTGCCCTTAATATACTTCTTTGAATTTTACCAGAAACAGTTTTAGGTAAACTATCACAAAATTCGATAAGTCGTGGATATTTATAGGCAGCAGTTTTGGCTTTAACAAAATCCTGGATTTCTTTCTTCAATTCTTCAGAGGGTTCATATCCTTTGGCAAGGACAATAAAAGCTTTAACAAGTATCCCTCGAATACCACTTGGATCTTCAACACCAACGACTGCAGATTCAGCAACGGCTGGATGTTCAATCAGAGCTGATTCAACTTCAAAAGGACCAATTCTATATCCGGAAGATTTAATAACATCGTCGTTGCGACCGATAAACCAGAAATACCCATCTACATCACGGAAGGCTTTGTCGCCGGTAAGATAATAATCTCCCTGGAAAGACATTTCCATGTTTTCAGGATCTTTCCAGTATTCTTTCATCAGTCCTGGAGGTTTGGGTTTGTTTTTGTCCAGGAACAAGGCAATTTGACCTTCTTGATTGGGAGCACATTCCTTGAGGTCATCATCTATAATCCTCACATCGTGCCCAGGAGTGGGAAATCCAACCGAGCCAAACTTTACAGGGAGAAAAGTGAAATTGGAAAGAAGTGCAACAGTTTCAGTCTGACCGAAAAAGTCATAGATATCAAGATTAAAGTTATCCTTCCAGACTCTAATAACTTCAGGATTTAAAGGTTCACCGGCAGCTAAACAATGCCTTAGTTTTAAATTAAATTTACTGAGATCGGTCTGGATCAGCATTCTATAGACGGTTGGAGGAGCACAAAAAGTTGTCACGCCATATCTTTCCATCAGAGACAGCAGTCCCTTAGCATCAAATCTTCCTGGGTTGTTCCATTGAATAATGGCTGCCCCCACAATCATCTGCCCAAATAGTTTTCCCCAGGCACATTTAGCCCAGCCAGGATCGGATACAGTCCAGTGTAAATCAGTTGGCTTTAAATTTTGACAGAATTTAGCTGTTACTTCATGCCCTAAGGGATAAGCGTGAGTATGAAGCACCATTTTGGGATGTCCAGTAGTGCCTGAAGTAAAATAGATCATCAAGGGGTCTGAACTTTTTGTATTGATTATTTTATTTCTATCCAACGAAATCGGCATCTTTTTCATTCTTGATTGAAGATTTATCCAGCCATCTTTAGAGCCATCCATAAGGATTTTATATCTCACATTAGAGATATTTTTTAAAGCTTCATCAACGGTTTCAGTTTGTACACTATTTGTAATAACTCCGACAGCTTCAGAGCAATTCATTCTGTATTCAATATCCTCGACAGTAAGAAGAGTTGTTCCCGGCATAGGTACAATACCAAGCTTGAACATACCAAGCATGCAGTAGTACCATTCGGGTACGGAATCAGAAATAATAAGAATTTTATCTCCCTTCTCAAAGCCAAGATCTAAAAGAAGATTTGCCATCTTATTTGACTGAACCATCAACTCATAAAAAGTATCGAATTTAGCGGATTCGCCGTCTGGTAAAATTGAAACAAGAGCCAGCTTCGTTTTATCAGCTTCTGCCCACTTATCTACCACATCAAAAGCAAAATTGTAATATTCCGGAATATTCCATTTCCAGGAATTATAAATATCCAGATAAGCTCGTTTATCTTCATTAGACATAATGCCTCCTTATTTAATTGTATTTTTATAGTACGAGATTTGAGAAAAAGACAGTTCTTCAAATTGATAATAAATAACTGTCTGTAAGTTCAGCGTAAAAATCACAGCAATAAAATTCTTAAATTTTTTAAATTCCATAAGACCCCTTTGATTACTTTTTTCTAAGAATAAAAAAGTCAGCACAAATGTCAAGAAAATTCGCTATATCCATTTAATGCAGTGACACGGATTTATCTCCTCTACATCGGCGAAGCTATTGCCTTACAAAAGCTTGGAATGAATGGGATTCAGTAAAATAAAATAGCGATATAGCATTCTGATTGCTCTGCAACACTGATATTTATTATATGAAATTTAGTTATACGAGATCCTAATTGAACTTTTTTGTGCTTTCGTTTTTAGGATCTCGTCAATTTTAGCATTTTTTTATCAGGGAGTGTAGTCTGAATAATCAATACCAGAAGCCAGCAGGCAATTAAATGCCAATGAATAGAGTTTGCTCTTTTCTGAATCAGCCCGTGATGAAATTATAACTGGAGCCTTAGTACCATAGATACAAGTTGCAATTTCAGCCCCGGCAAAAAGAGTCAGTGATTTAAAGAATACATTTCCGACTTCGAGGAAGGGGAAGACGAGGCAATCTGCATCGCCATGCACGCAACTTTTAACGCCCTTTATTCTAACGCTTTGAGGATCAATTGCCAGGTCCATAGCAAGAGGACCGTCAATATCGCCATATTTGATCAGACCTTGTTCGCCCATCTTGGAAATGATCAGGCAGTCAACAGGTTCCTTGATTTTGGGATCAGCTTTTTCGGAGAAGGAAATGAGCGCTACTTTTGGTCTTGCAATACCGAGTTTACGGGCTGCATCTATCACATAGGTCGTCAAGGCAATTTTCTGGTCAATATCAGGACGGGGAATAAAAGCAGCATCAGAGAAAATAAGCAGCTTCCTGTAATGGGGGATCTCGGCTACAGATACATGAGAGAGAGTGGAATGAGGAATAGCCATACCTTCTTCTTTATCCAGCACACATTTAAGAAGCCTGTCTGTGGAAATCAATCCCTTCATCAGAACATCAGCTTCGCCATGATTAATCATAGAAATGGCTTTTTTTGCTGCTATCAAATCGTCTTCTTCATCAATGATCTCAAACATATGGTAATCAATATTGTTTCTACCACAAATGTCCTTGATCATGATTTCATTTCCTATCAGGATAATTTCTGCGATATTAAGTTCGATTGCGTTTCTCACGGCACGAATTGTGTATTCTTCCTGAGCATAGGCAACAACTACTCTCATCTTGGGCAATGTTTTCACAAGCTCAATAATATCATCCAGCTTCCTTATTGGCATATCTGCCTCCATTATTAATTTTTTTTTCTATCTTAAATCCAAAGCAATAATGTCAAGTAAAACAGAAAATTTGATTAGATTGATAATGCACTTTTATAAAAAAAGAAGCTCCGGAATTAGAGAAATTAATATCCTCAGATTGCCGGAGCCAGAAAATTATCTATTTAAGTAAGTTTCTGTTGAGGTGGTTTAACCTGGGAAATAATAGCAGCAGCAACCAGGCAAAGAATTCCACAAATGGTGAATGCCAGAGAGAAATTACCTATATCACCCAGTTTTCCTCCCAGTATAGGACCAAAGATACCGCCAATACCATAGGCAAGGAAAACCCAGCCATAGTTCTGACCGATATATTTTGCACCGAATGTGTCAGCAGTAATAGTTGGGAATAGGGCAAAATTGCCCCCAAAATTAAATCCAATCAAAGTAGCTCCTAAATAAAGGAGACCAGGAGTTCCTGCTATCCACTGGAAAGCAATCACAAAAATACCTTGAGTTGCCATCATAAGAATAATTGAATTTTTTCTGCCAAATTTATCACTGATAGCACCCCAGGCAATTCTGCCTAGACCATTTGCCAGAGCAAAAAATACAGCCATAGCAGTACCGGCGATGCCAGAAGCAACTTCTTTGCTAAAATTGGCATTTTCCAGAGCCTGCATGGGGAAGAGTTTCATAAGACCAATTGTCATAAGCCCGGCACTTGCTCCAAAAGTAAAAGTAAGTAAAATCATATAGTATTGAGAAGTTTTCAGCATTTGTCCGCTAGTTAACTGTTTGCTTGAAGAATCGGCTTTCTTTTGGGTTTCAGTCGGATTCCATCCTTTGGGTTTCCAGCTATCTGGCGGAAAAACCATCCAGATGCTGCCAATAATAACTGCAAGGAAGAAAATAATACCGAAAATAGTAAAAGTGGAACTTAAACCGTAAATTTCAATCAAATTACCCCAAGTGCCGGCAAGTTTGACCCAAAGCGTAGCTCCGAAGCCAAATCCGGCAACGGCTAAACCAGTGATAAGTCCTTTTTTGTCAGGAAACCAGCGCATACCAACTGCAATGGGAACCACATAAGCCAAACCAATTCCTGACCCGCCAATAACACCAACAAAGAAAAAAATAGACCAGAAATCAGTTCCGCCAAATAGTCCAGCTAATAAATAACCGAGTCCAAGTACGACACCGCCTGCCATAGCAAGTTTTTGAGGTCCGAGTTTTGGCATCAGGCGACCAGCGATAATCATCACAATGGCAAAAAGGGCAAGACCGGCAGCGAATACAGCCTGCGTTTGAGTTTTAGTCCAGTCATTATCAGTTAAAGTGGGAGTAAAAACTGACCAGGCATAAATTGCCCCAAGGCACAGTTGGATGATAATTGCCCCAAAAACCACAAAATTTCTATTCATAATCTTTTTTTCAGGCATTTGTTCTCCTTTAATATCTAATATAGTAAAAGCCGGATAAGCATCAGCATATCCGGCTTAATAATCAGCAGATAACTACTTGATCAATTTCCGTTCTTCAATGAGTTTTTCAACTACGCTCGGATCGGCAAGAGTCGTGATATCGCCAAGACTATCAGTACTTCTTTCAGCGATTTTACGCAAAATACGGCGCATGATCTTTCCTGAGCGAGTTTTGGGAAGAGCCGGAGCCCATTGAATAGCTTCGGGTGTGGCAATAGGACCAATCTCAGAGCGAACATGTTTAATCAATTCTTTCTTTAATTCTTCGGTTGGTTCCACACCACTAACCAGAGTAACATAGGCATAAAGACCCTGTCCCTTAATTTCATGAGGAATCGGGGTAACAGCGGCTTCAGCTACAGTCGGATGGCTGACAAGGGCACTCTCTACCTCAGCAGTTCCAATACGGTGTCCCGAGACATTTACAACGTCATCAACTCTTCCTAATAACCAGTAATCACCATCTTCATCAATCCGGCAGCCATCGCCAGTAAAATAGAGATCATCAAACATCACGAAATATGTATCAATAAATCTTTCATGATCGCCCCACATGGTTCTCATCATGCCGGGCCATGGTTTTCTGATACAAAGCTTTCCGCCTTCATTGATCTCGCATTGAGAAGCATCATCTCTCAGGATAACAGGATCAACGCCGAAGACAGGTCTGGATGCACTACCTGGCTTGAGAGTATGCGCTCCGGGAAAAGGTGAGATCATAAATCCACCGGTTTCGGTTTGCCACCATGTATCAACGATTGGGCAGTTATTGTGTCCGATTTTTTCATAGTACCACATCCAGGCTTCAGGATTTATCGGTTCACCCACAGAACCTAAAATTCTCAGAGAGTCGAGCTTATATTGTTTTGGCCATTCAACGCCGAGTCTCATTAAGGCTCTGATGGCTGTGGGGGCAGTATAGAAAACAGTGACTTTATATTTATCAACAATCTGCCAGAAACGACCGGCATCCGGATAAGTGGGAACTCCTTCAAACATTAGAGAAGTCGCACCATTGGCAAGTGGACCATAGACAATATAACTGTGCCCAGTTACCCAGCCGATATCAGCAGTGCACCAGTAGATATCATCATCGTGGATGTTAAACACTTGTTTGTGGGTGAGAGAAGTATGCATCAAATAGCCACCAGTAGTATGAACAACACCTTTTGGTTTTCCAGTGGAACCTGAAGTATAAAGGATAAATAAGGTATCTTCTGCTTTCATGTGCACAGCTTCACAATGAATGTCTGCTTTAGCCATAGCCTCGTGATACCAGACATCTCTGCCCGGTTCCATGTGACAAGGATCACCATTGACTCTAACCACGATAACATGTTCAATAGAGGGAGTCTCTTTTAGTGCTTCATCAGAAATATCTTTAAGTTTAATAGACTTCCCTGCCCGGCGGGATATATTAGAAGTGATGAGCAGCTTGCAGTCAGAATCATTTACTCTTCCCCTAATTGCATCAGCGCTGAATCCACCGAAGATAATCGAATGTATAGCCCCAATTCTTGTACAGGCAAGCATAGCAATTGCCAATTCAGGTATCATGGGCATATAAATAGCAATTCTGTCACCCTTCTGAATGCCTTTTGATTTGAGGACATTGGCGAATTTGCAGACTTCTTTGTGCAGCTCCTCGTAAGTGTATTTTTTAACATCATCATCTTCTTCACCCTGCCAGAGTATTGCCGTTTTTTTGGCAATTGGCGTTCCAAGATGCCTGTCCAGACAATTATAACTGACATTCAATTCTCCATCTTCAAACCAGGTATGCTCTATTATTCTGTTCTTTGTGTCCCAATTGTATCTCAGCCCAATTGTCGGCTCTTTGAACCAGTGCAGTGTTTTGGCTTGTTCTAACCAGAATTCATCAGGGTTATTAATTGATTTCTCCCACAATTCTTTATATTGCTTATCCGAAGTAATGTAGGCATTTTTCTGAATCCCTTCCGGTGGTGGGAATTTTCTCCCTTTGCTCATAAAAGAGCTGATAGCTTTCTCTTCCGTCATTTTGTGCATTTCTCCTTCATTTGATATTTTATTAAACACTATTCCAGCATATCTATATTTTCCAGTCAAGTATTTTTTTTTGACTTTGATGTTTTTGGACTCTCGCGTTATAGTACAATATTTTTTTTTGACTTTTCATTTCTGATTAAACTATTTAATATTTGGCGTGTTTAAATACAATATTTGATTTTATATAGAGCATATTTATAAATAATATTACCGATTTAACAATAGATAATATTCATAAGAAATAAAAATAATACTAAGCTCTTAATTGAAACTCAAATTAAAGTAAATGAATAAGCAGCTTTATCACTTATTATTAAGGATTTCACAGGCTAATTACTGATACTGAAAATTATAAAAAAAGCCGTTTTCTCTGAACAACCATCAGTAACAATAATATTTAATATAATAATATAGATTAATAAAAAAAACATACTGAATAACAGAAAAAATAAAAATTAAAATAAAGTTAGTTTTATCTAGTCGTGGTAGTGTTATTAAGATAATCGTTTATCAGCATAGCCCAAATATTATATCCATTTTTGTTAAGATGAATACCATCGTAGGTCAATTGAGGTGGTAATTCACCATTCGGGCAGAGATTTTTGTTAAGCTCAATCAGACAAAGGTTTTCATTTTGTGCTATAATCCTGATTTGAGTATTAAGTTGATCAATCCGGATATTATAAATTTCAGACTGGACGATAGAATTGGACAGATTGGGAATAGTATGGATAGCAACGGTAACGTTTTGGTCTATAAGTGTATTACATATTTGATAAAGATTTTTAATAGTTTCATTTAATGGGAAATTCTGCAGACAATCATTTGTGCCTGCTATGATCAGACAATGTTTTACTTTGGAGTTGATAACAGGATTCAGACGCCACAACATATCACTTGAAGTATTACCGCCAATTCCAAAATTAACAAAATTAAATTGAGGAAGGAATTTCCGGCAATCAAAATAAGCGAAGTGAGAATCCCCTAAAAGAGCAAAACTGTAATTTTGTGAAAGATAATTGTTTCTAAGCTTATGCTCATGAAAATTAGTTTCGGATTGACTGACAACAAGCAGAAAAATTCCTCCTGTAAGCAATATAGATGAAACTAATAAACTAATTTTCATAAACCAACCACAGCAAATTTTCAAGTCAAATGATAATGAAGACCAGAAGCTGACAATATTTTTTTTGACAATAAAAGAGATTTAATATTTTAAGAGAAAAAAAAACAAAGGCGGAAATATGGAACTAACAAAGGTATTGGAAGCGAAAGCAATTGCGGTAGGTCAGAAATATACCAGTAAAAAGGATGTATTGCAGGCGATAACAGATATGGCAATGCTGAGTCCGGTACTTGCGGAATTCAAGGCTGAAGATATCTTCTGGGCTTTAACCGAGCGCGAAGATTTAAGTTCTACCGGTTTTGGACATGGAATTGCTATACCTCATTGTACACTGGATTGTAATGAATTTATCATTGGTGCTATGACTATTCCGGAAGGAGTTGATTTTGACGCAATAGATGCCAAACCAGTGCAGATAGTAGTTTTTATCATTGCACCGGAGAAGCAGAGGAATCAGCACATTAGATACTTGAGTGCTCTTTCCAGCATGCTGAATAATGAATTAAACCGGAAAAAGATACTCGCATCCACAGATGCCGAAGCTTTGAAAGGTATATTTCTCAGACATACTGAATTGCACGAAACAGGACAATCTGCCAGCGGTTGGAACCAGTTTACCTTTATTGTTCAGGAAGAGGAAATTCTGGACCGGATACTGGGGTTATTAACTGAAATTGATGATACAGCTATAGTCGTGACAGATGCCTATTCTGCCGGGCATTTTCTTTATTCCAAACCATTATTCAGTAGTTTATGGGGAACTCCAGTGGATAATTATTGTAAATTGATCGTGGCAACTGTGCCCCGGCGGTTGGCTAATGAAATTTTAAGACGCACAAATCAGTTGATCAAGGAAGAATTCACGGAAGGGCTTATTGTTACAATGAATGAACTGCACTATTTCGCCGGCAGATTGAACATTTAGGATATGAAATGGAAATACCTGCATTATTAATCATGGGTATTATTGTACTGGCTGGATTTTATCTAGGCAGGAATATGCACTTCATCAAGTTACCTTCAATTATCGGATACATGGTGTTAGGCGTATTAATAGGAACATCGTTCCTGAATATTCTTAGCGATGAACTTGTTGTTAATTTGAGTTTTATCTCGAATATTGCCTTAGGATTTGTGGCATTCAGCATCGGGCTTGAACTAAAGATCAGTCAATTAAAAAGACTGGGCAAGGGAATAATATACATAATATTATTGGAGTCATTTGGTGCTTTTTTTATTGTATTTGCAGCGATACAGCTTTTAACGGGAGATACACCCCTGGCTTTGTTATTTGCTGCGATTGCACCTGCCAGTGCACCAGCAGGAACTGTTGCTGTCATCCGGGAATATAGAGCGAAAGGAGTTCTTACAAAAGCCTTATATGCAGTTGTTGGTTTTGATGATGGATTGGGCATTGTTATATTCGGTTTTGCTTCTGCATTTGCCCAGGGAATATTATTTAAGGAAGCTGGAAATCAGGACCCCGGGATAATTTCCACATTAATGAAACCGATGATGGAAGTGGGGCTTAGTATATTTTGTGGTACAATTCTCGCGATCATTAGCTGTTTTTTGATCCGTAAACTGAAAAACAGCTCTGATATTTTTATTCTTGTCTTTGGAATTATCTTCCTGAGTTGCGGGATTTGTGAATTGCTGCATTTATCTGTGATATTAACCATTATGGTGATGGGCTTGATAGTTATAAACACACAACCGGAAAATCTGGTTGTTAAAATTCAGAATGAACTCGGTCAAGTGATGCCCCTGCTTTTTATATTATTTTTCACTCTGGCAGGAGCCAATCTGCATCTTGCTGATCTCCCTGCCCTGGGATTGCTGGGTGTTGTCTATGTATTTGCCCGTAGTTCCGGTTTGATCTTTGGCTCAAGATTGGGTGGTGCTCTTGGTAAGGTTTCACCATTGGTCAAAAATTATATTGGCTTAGGTATATTATCCCAGGCTGGCGTTGCCATCGGTTTATCCCTTCTTGTCAAACAGGATTATGCCGGAATTGGCGCAATTATTGACCCGGTGAAGAATATTACCCGGGGTGACTGGATAGGTGCTACCGTGATCACTACCGTTACTGCTACCTGCATAATCTTTGAGATTATTGGTCCCATCCTGACCAAAGTAGCATTACAGAAAGCCGGAGAAATTAACGCTGCTCTGAAAAAATAATCATTGATGTCTCTTTGCGGTACCTTAACATTACAACACAACCCAATCTGACATTATATTATTATGTTAGATTGGGTTGTGCTGTCTTAGCATGAGGCTGCTATGAAGCTGGGAAAGAGATAAATTATATATGGCATGATCCGGAAAATCTCTTTTTTATTGACTATCTTAACGGTAAATAATAATTAAGTATAAAAATGTAAATTATATTAAAAAGGGTAATTACTGGAGGAAAATGAAAAAAGTCTTTATTTTGATGATCATAGTAGTTTGTTACGTACTACAGACTGACATCATCGAATATCATCTTGATTTTGAAATCCCTCAAATATCCTCAGAAGATGGTTATACCAATATACAATATGATAATTGTCAGAATATTGGTGAGCCAGGTGATCCTTCGCTTCCGTTGCGTGGTATCAAGTTATTATTACCTGCGGGCAGCGAAGCAGTTATGGTGGAAATACAAGAAATAACTTATTATCCTTTTTCGGAAAAGATGCGAATTATACCCAGTCAGGAACAAATCCCACTTTCAGAGGATATAACAGAATATAACCTGGCGCAGGAGAGTGAGATTTATCATCAGGATACAATCTATCCACAATCACCGGTCAGAAATCTGGTTACACAATATAAAAATGGTCACCCGATAGCACTTTTTACATGTTGTCCGGTCAGCTATTATCCGGCAAGAGATTCTGTTGTTTTCGTGAAATCAATTAAGCTGATGATAACTACGGAGATTACCAGACGATCTCAAGCAGCTTCTTCATTATACAGGCATGATAACCTGATTGCAGATAAGCTCGAAAAACTGGTAGATAATCCCGAAAGACTTTGCATGTTTCCGGAAAGTCTGAAGCGGAGTAATAGGATTGATATTTTGATAATTACCAGTCAGGAATTAAGTGAAGCTTTCTCAGATTATATGGCTTACAAAGAGACTTGTGGTTTTAAGTCCTGTTTGCTAACAACCAGTGAGATTTATGGCGAATATCCCGGTAATGATGAACAGGAAAAAATCCGTAATGCCATTATAAATTATTATCAGCAGTATGACCTGCAATATGTGCTACTGGGAGGAGATAGTTCTCCGGTCAATGCTGAGCGAAACATCGTTCCTCATCGTGGATTTTATGGATTGATCGGGGGTTATGAAGATTATGATATTCCCTCTGATATGTATTATTGCTGTCTGGATGGAAACTGGAATGATAACGGTGATGAAATGTGGGGCGAATATAATGAAGCAGATTATTTTGAAGAAGTATCTGTTGGCAGGATAAGTGGCGCCAGTATTTCGGAAATAAGCTGCCAATTGAATAAACTATACATGTATCAGAATGCTCCAGTTGTATCTGATCTGGAAAAGTGTCTTTTGATCGGTCAGATAATGGGACCAATAGTATCAGGTGGAGAATATCTGGAGGAGCTAGCTACAGGTTCTGAAAATTGGGGATATTCTACGACAGGAGTGAGTGAAAATATAACTATTACCAGACTTTATGAAATGTATTTTGGCTGGGAAGAGTCGGATTTATTTTATAATCTGAATAGTGGAACTAATTTAGTGAACAATATGGGGCATGGCAGCACAGATCATTGCTTCAAGATCAGCACCAGCCAATTGAATCCGGCAAATATCTGTAATAATGGAGTGGAGCATGGCTTTTATAATTGTTACAGCCAGGCTTGCTATTCGGGAGCATTTGATAATCGGACAACAATACCTGGAGAATACCTGGAAGAGAGTTTTGCGGAGAAGCTGACAACTTTGGCGACTGGCGCAGCATCATTTATCGCCAATTCACGTTATAGCTGGTATGCTCCGGTGAATACAAACGGCGTATCTCAACATTATGCGCGAAAGTTTTATGATGCGATTTTCGGTGAGGGAATCTACAAAATAGGTAATGCCAATGCCGATGCAAAGGAAGATAACGCTTCGTATTTAGCAGAAAGCCGGACTCACAGATGGGTATATTACGAGTTGAATTTGCTGGGTGATCCTACTATGAATATCTGGACAAGTCTGCCTCTGGAAATTGATATATTATTACCGTCGCAGTTGAATGTGGGGGAAAGCCAGATACCTTTTCAAACTGAAGATTCAAATCTGCAATATGCTGTTTTTATGTCGGGTGAGATGCTGGGCTGTGGTCACACCGGATTGATCACAAATCAAGCAATGCTGCTGGAGAATCCGCTGAGTGAGCCAGGTATGCTGGAGGTTTATGTGAATGAGCCTAACCATCAGCAGTTTATCACTCAAATAGAAGTGCTGCCGATCGAGCAGGAAATATTGCTGCAAAATATTGTCGTGAATGATACATTGGGCTGGAATATCAATGGTCTTGCTGATTATGGTGAAATGGTTTCTTTGAATTTTGAATTATTTAATACTGGCACTCTGGCAGCTTCGGAGATTGGATTGCACATAAATTCTCAGGATGAGTTCATCGGTCTTAAGGATAGTATCTTATGGGCAGGGGAACTCATGCCGGGAGAGATTCTGTCTTTCAATGAAGCTTTTAGTCTCGTTCTTGCCGATAATATTCCTGATCAGCATTCTATTGAGTTGTTTATTTCAATTCTGATAGACAGCGTATTGATCAGAGAATGCGTTTATGATCTGGTAGCTCAGGCACCACTGCTGGAGATGGGGGAGATGACAGTGGATGATGAAAGTGGTAATATGAATGGAATTTTGGATATTGGGGAATCTGTTAATTTAGCAATTCCGGTGCTGAATGCGGGGAATTCCCGGGCAGAGGATATGACAATAGAATTATTTTGCACAAATCCGGATATTTGTATTCATAATGATCAGATAGAATTACCTGAATTACTGCCGCATACGGAAGAGACTGTTTTTTTCCCAGTGACAGTGTCTTCTGAGTTATTAAGCGGTGAACGGATAGAATTTATTATTATTGCTCAGGCGGAGGAGTATAATTTTTTTGAAATTATACCTTACTATATTGGGTCATTAATAGAGGATTTTGAAACAGGAGATTTTTCCCGGTTTGACTGGTTCAGCTATTATCCGCCTGACTGGGAGATTTCTAATATTGCCAGAGAAGGTGAATATTCTGCCTGCTCACCTTTTATGGACAATTATCAATCTTCCTGGCTGGCTATAAATATAACGACTTTTGAGGACGGCTATATAAGCTTCTGGGTAAAAACAAGAGCATTGCCCTGGTCAGGAAGTTTAGAATTTTATATCAACCATACGCAACAGTTTTACTGGTATTTACAAACAGACTGGACTTGGGTAGAAGTATTTGTGCCAGCGGGTGAAAATGAGATTTTCTGGAATTTTCATACTGGACCTTCAGGTGGTGATTATCATTCACGAGCCTGGGTAGATTATATAGTGTTTCCGCCCATGGAGTATGTAGATGTGCATAGTGGGACGATCAGTGATAATGTTTTAGTAAAAAATTATCCTAATCCCTTTAATCCAAACACAACCATCAGCTATTCTCTCCTGCAGCCGGCAGAGGCAGTGAAACTGCGTGTTTATAATATCAAAGGACAGGAAATCTGGTCATATTCCGAGTTGAATGTGTCGTCAGGAAGGCAGGAGATTTATTGGAATGGGAGAAATGCTGACAGAGAACCAGTTGCATCCGGGATATATTTCTATCAATTATCTACTCCAGGGAAGACATATAGCGGAAAAATGATGCTGATAAAATAAATTTATACTTCTAATAGTCATTCTCTAACCTGCTGGTGATTTTTACAGTTGACACAAAGTTAGACACTTAAAACTTCGAGCTAAAAGAAAAATAAATTTTTGGAGGTTAATATGAGTAATGGACAGACACAAGCAGATAAGCAGTTATCAGAAGAGCACTTACAGGAAAATATGTCTCGCATTAAGCATAAGATTGTGATAATCAGTGGCAAAGGAGGAGTGGGGAAGAGTACTGTGGCAGTGAATCTGGCTTATGGACTGGCTCTGCAAGGAAAAAAGGTGGGCATTCTGGATGTGGATATTCATGGACCATCTATCGCCAAAATGCTGGGTGTTGAAAATAAAAGACTGGAAATGAGTGAAGATGGCGTGAGAGCAAAACCCTTGCGGATCGTAAATAATCTCTATGCGGTCACTCTGGCTAGTATGCTGCAAAACCCGGATGACCCGGTGATCTGGCGTGGTCCACTCAAGCTGGGTGCGATCAAACAGTTTCTCTCGGACATCAACTGGCCCGAATTGGATTTTCTGATCGTGGATTGTCCTCCCGGCACGGGTGACGAACCTTTGTCAGCAATTCAGACTATAGGTAAAATGGATGGAGCTA
>CAZAHZ010000021.1:0-20542 GCA_964485055.1 uncultured Candidatus Cloacimonadota bacterium | reverse complement strand
CGTCATCTGCGTCCCACTTGCGAGTACGCCAGCGGTACACGTCTGACTTGGCTGGGTTGAATGGGGCGTCCAGAAGTCTTGCCTTGAGTACAGTTCATCCCGATATATCGGGACTGACTTAGGAATTTATGCAGTTATTAGAATTCTATATGGAGATTTTGGAGAAATAAATACTTTTGCTTGACTGGATTTATCAGAAGATTTGTTTGCAGATATAAAAAATAATAAGGAAATGTTACATGCAAAATTTCTATCCGGTCTCTGCGGTGACCAAAAGGATCAAGGATTACCTGGCACCGGCACTGGCAGCAAAATTCTGGGTACGCGGTGAGCTTTATAATGTCCCCAGCCGCGGAGGACATTATTATGGTTCGCTGATCGAGACCGATGCAGCGGGCATAACTGTCGCCAAAATTGAGATCAGGATGTGGGGCAGTCAGTTTCAGGCAATCCATAGAAAATTCCAGCAGGCAAATATGGAATTGAAGATGACTAACGGAATGCAATATGGTTTCCTCTGTGCTCTGACTTTTCATAATATCTACGGGCTTGCATTGGAAATACATGATGCAGACCCGCAGTTCAATCTGGGTGAGATGGAAAGAAGGCGTCAGGAGATCATCAACCGCTTGAAAGCTGAGGGACGCTTTGAGCTGAACAAAAAGAGGATATTACCCTTTCTGCCACAGAGAATAGGGCTGATCACCAGTGGCTCAAGTGCTGCTTACAGCGATTTTATGAAGACACTGAATGCTTCACCCTGGGGCTTTGTGATCTACCTGGCAGATGCGAGGATGCAGGGAGATGCCACGGAAGAGAGCATCCTTAATGCTCTGCAGGTGCTGAGCAGACTCAAGCTTGACCTGGTGATCATCACGCGGGGCGGGGGCAGTAAATCTGATCTTTACAGCCTGGATAATCTCAAGATAGCTTTGGCAGTCAGCGAATATCCTATTCCCGTCTTGACGGGTATCGGGCATGAAATAGATACCTCCGTGCTGGATTACGTGGCACACACCAGCTTTAAAACACCAACTGCCGTAGCAGAAAACCTGGTTGCGCGGTATGATAATCTTAAGGTCAATCTGGATAACTATCAGGACAGGCTCTATTATCACTGGAAAAAAGAAACAGCGAGGAACGAGGAAGCTCTTTCGCAGGCAGCCGGTCTGCTCAAATCCGCACCACGCTTTTATCTGCAGCAGCTTATATCGCGACTAAATCAATCCGGCAGCAGGCTGCAGGATGCCACGCTGCATAAACTTAAAGGCTGGCACCTTCTGCTTAATACCTTCGGACATAAACTCCGTACTGCTCCGGAAGCCAAATTGCAGCAGAATTTAATGAAACTGCAATACCAAGTGAGCTCCTTTCAGCTTTTCAAATATATCGGCTTGATATATGAAAAAGCCAGAATATTAAAGGACTATCAGCGGCTTTTGAAGGCAAATGATCCGCTTAATAACCTGAAAAAGGGC
This sequence comes from uncultured Candidatus Cloacimonadota bacterium, assembly GCA_964485055.1. Taxonomy (GTDB): domain Bacteria; phylum Cloacimonadota; class Cloacimonadia; order Cloacimonadales; family TCS61; genus Stygibacter. Next base: position 19,064 of record CAZAHZ010000021.1, on the reverse strand, counting down.
TATACCATTGTCTATGATATGAATAAAAAGATAATCCGCTCCATCAGCGGGATCAGTAAAGATAGTGAGATCACCACGCTTTTTTTCGATGGTGAGATCACCAGTAAAGTAGATATTATCAAGGAGAAAACAAATGACGCAAAACACTAATTATGAAGAGAAATTTAAGGAATTGCAGGACATCATTGATAAACTCGACCGCCAGGAAACACCAATTGATGAACTGGCTGAGAAAGTGAAACGCGGGACTGCCCTGATCAAGGAATTGAACCATAAATTGAAAGCTGTGGAAAAAGACGTGCGCGATGCTTTTAAGGAATTAGAGGAATTAGATCTGGATAAAGAGAAAGATGAGTGATAATAATTTTGTTGATATTTGATATTCAAGTTTTTTAGGAACCTGAAATATTTTATAATAAGGAGTATCCGATGAAAATTGGAATGATCCATATTCTCTGCCTCAGCGTAATGCTTTTTCTAATAGCGGGATGCGGCGATAAGGACAATGATAATGGAAATGCCATGGATAGCGTGATAGCAGACCCTGACTTTATGTTCAATACAAGCATATCTCTGAATATCCAGCTTGAATCCACTTTGGACGAAGCTCCGCTGGGAAACGCCTATTTTGAGATTTTCGATGCTCATCCTCACGAAGGTGGAACCCGTCTCTTGCAGGCAAGGACAGATGATAACGGCTGGTTTGAGTACAATATCACTATTGCAGCAAATCAAACCAGTATTATTCTTTATAATGAAAACAAAGATTTCTATGAATTTGATATAGAGCGAATTGATGATCTAAGTGGAAGCATGAATGGAAGCTTTGCCTCACCTTTCAATTCCAGTATTCAGGATGCTCCTGCCTGGACGTATAATACTTTTCCCTATTATGCTAAAATTTTTTCCGATATCTATAATGAAAATAACACGGTTTATTCCAATGATTTGAGCGATATGTTTGGATGTTTTCTTGGCAATGTCTGTATTGGCGTATCTGGGGGCATACATCCGGGAGCAGATATGTTACCGGACAATAGAGTGCTTTTTACTACTTTCATGTATCTGCCCAATTCTGCTGCCCATACCATTAATTTCCGGTTCTATGACGCTTCCGAGGAAGAAGTTTATATTTTTGATGAATGGTACACCGTGCAAAACGCTAATATATTTGGTAATAATCAGGAACCGCAGACCTTTAATTATGGAAACTGGGTTTCTATGCCTGATCCCTTTGTTCTGAGCCAGGCATTTCCCGGAACAGGTGTTTTTGGCACATTGGCATTTGAAGATAAATGGACCACACAGGATGATTATGATATTAATGATTTTGTGCTTTACTGCAATTTTGAAATGTATCTGACAGATTCCGATCCCTATACCGGGCATTTTGAGATCAATTATAAAATAGCAGCTCTCGGTACAGCCAATACTATAGGTTTCGGTATCCAGTTTCCTGATCAATTTATCCTATCTAATGTGCAATCTGCCAGTGGAACAGCATACCTGGAAAATGGCAATTTCACGCTCATTATCTGTGATGATGCTCATGACATTATGCCCGGAACCGGCTTTATTAATACAGATCCCAATCTGCCATTTATCAACCCTGAGCTTTTCGCATGTATAATAGATTTCACTTCTGATATCAATCAATCTACCCAGGTTCCCTGGGAAAATATACCATATAATCCCTTTATATTTACATACGGCAACCGCATACACGAAATCCATCCGGCTGATTATCCGCCTACAATTCTTGCCAATCCTGGTTTATGGGGCACTGGAGATGATACCAGCATTCCGGCTGAAGGACGCTATTACCGGACAGCTAACAACCTGCCCTGGTGCTTCATGCTGCCCATCGAGCTGCCTTATCCTCGTGAACATGCCTGCATTCTGGATGCTTATCCCTACTTTGACGACTGGGTAAATTCACCCCGGGATTATGAAGACTGGTATCTGGATGAGCCCGGATACCGCAATTATAATTATATTTACACTCCTCCTGAAGAATAAAACTGTGTTTTTCTTTTATCTCAATATAATCCTTGACCACAGAATTGATCTCTACTTTTTGAATTCAAAAATATTAATTTAAGGAGTGGGCATGAAAATCTACAACACAATGACGCGAAAAAAAGAAGAATTTATCCCCATAGAACCGGGTAAAGTGAAGATGTATGACTGCGGACCCACTGTCTATAACTATTTCCATATCGGCAATGCCCGTAATCTTCTGGTTTTTGAAGTTATCAGACGTTACTTTATTTTCCGTGGATATGAGGTGACCTACGCCCAGAATATTACCGATATTGACGACAAGATCATTGCTCAATCTATCGCCGAAGGCATCTCCACAGAAGAAGTTACCAGTAAATATATAACCGCTTTTCTCGATGATCTCGACAGCCTTGACATCAGTAAACCTGATTTCCAGCCCAAAGCTACTGAGTATATTGATAAAATGATCTCGTTTATCAGTTCACTTCAGGAAAAAGGTTTTGCCTATGAATCCGAGGGCGATGTCTATTTTGCCGTAGATAAATTTAAAGGATATGGAAAATTAAGCGGTCGAAAATTGAAAGACTTAAAAGTTGGTGCCCGTATCGAAGAGAATAAACAGAAACGTGCTCCTTTTGATTTTACGCTCTGGAAAAAAGCCAAGCCCGGCGAACCTAAATGGCAAAGTCCCTGGGGTGAAGGACGTCCTGGCTGGCATACGGAATGCGTGGTTATGAGTCGTGACCTTTTAGGTGATACCTTTGATATTCATGGCGGGGGCAATGATCTTGTTTTCCCGCATCATGAAAATGAAATTGCCCAGGGTGAAGCAATAGCTGAACATCCCTTTGTCCACTACTGGCTGCATAACGGTTTTCTTAATATCGAAGGTGAAAAAATGTCCAAAAGCTCTGGGAACTTCTTCCTCGCCCGTGATATACTCAAAAAGTATTCCGCCGAGACAATCCGCTATTTCTTCCTTTCCAAACATTACAGAAGTCCCATTGATTTCAATGAAGAGATCATCCAGCAAAGCCAGGCTGCCGTTAAAACGTTATATAGCGCCCTGAAAGAAATTGATCATCTGAAACTTACCAACCTGCCGGAATATGCTCAAGCTCAATTACTGCTGAAAGATCAATTCATCGAAGTGATGGATGATGATTTTAATACTGCGAGAGGGCTGGCGATTATCTTTGAAGCTGCGCGAGAATCCCGCAATAATGATCTTTCGGCTACTGAAAGACAACGCTATATCAGATTAATGATTGAGATCGGTGAAGTTCTCGGCTTTTTCCGCAATCTCAAAGAAAAGTTATCCGATGCCAGCGATATATCCGAAAAAACTTCCGCCTTGATAGATATTCTCATCCAATACAGGCAGGAATTCAAAAATGAAAAAAACTGGCAATGGGCTGACCGCATCCGAAATGACCTGACAAACCTGAATATCAAACTCAAAGATACACCTGATGGAACTGAGTGGGAAATTGAAGATGAATAAAGCACAGCTTTACTTCATTTTGCTCATGCTTATTTCACTTTGCTCTCTCACTGCCCTGGAACTGGCATTCACTAACCCAGGCAGGGCTATGTATGTGCAGGCAAATCCCCAGGAATCCTGGCTGGTAAGCACTGATGGCTATCAAAGCAAAATATATGACAGCAATCTGGAGTTATTGGAAACTTTCAGTCTGCCACAGGCAGATGTATCTATTATCGGAGCAGGCAATGATTTTGATGAAGATGCCAATATAGAAGTACTCTATAGCTGGTATGACACCAATAACTATCAGGCTCATGTATTTCTGCGTGACATCACTACCGGACAATATGAGCTTTCATTTACCACAAACTGCTATTATGCCTTCACTCTTTATTCTAATTCAGAGCGTATTGTAATAGTCAATGAATATGATGGCTCAGATTATCAGCAGTGCCAGATATATCGCAGCGGAGTAGTTCACACTGCCTCAACAACTACCACATTTCCATCAGGCAGTATCAGCGATATAACGCTTTACCCAAGTCCCTTCTCAAATGGAATAAGCCTCGGTTTCACTCTCAAAGAAGATATACCTGTTTCCATAGCAGTATATAATATAAAAGGTCAAAAGCTCCGCACTTTCGATGAAGCCCATCACCTGCAAGGCGGCAAACATGTGGTCTTCTGGAACGGCTGCGATGACCAGGGCAAAAAACTGCCCACAGGAGAATATATCTTCACTGTCAGCTCTGACAAAGAAATAGAAGTAAGAAAAGTTTTACATCTGAAATAGTGAAAAACTATCCGATTATTTTAATTTTCAAATAATCAATTAATTTCATTTCTTCTGGTATTATAAAATACTTCTTCAAATAATCCCAATCCTTATTTCTAATAGTAATAATTTCATTCAAATACATGCTAACCCATATATCATCAATTTTTGAATCAGGCTTCTCCAGGCTCAGCTTTTTATTTGTTATCTCTACATATTCATTATCAATATCAATCCCGATATATCTTCTTCCAAGTCTTTTTGCAGCTAATGCCGTTGTTCCAGTTCCGATAAAGGGATCAAGTACGATATCATCCTCGTCCGTAGTCATGAGAATTATTCGTTCCAGAAGATGAACTGGTAATTGGCAGGGATGATTATCTCGATATTTATTATGTTTAATTCTGTGAATATCTGTCCAGACATCTGAGACTAAAGGACCGAAAGGATGAATTTGTGCTTTTTTACCCCCATAATCTTTTAATAAATATTTGCATTTACGGCATCTTTTATGAGGATATCGAATCTCATAATATTTATTATTCTTCGGTTCTTTTGAATAATATAGTATTCCATAATGATTTGGTTGAAGACTCTTACCCATTGGAGCTGTTGGCGCATCCCAGGAAATCCAGTGCTTAAAATATGCTATTTGATTTAAATAGGTAGCATAATACGTCAGCCATTTGGGAATATTATGAAGAAAAATTGAACCTTCTGGCTTTGTGATTCTAACCATTTGGTAAATCCATTTTTCACACCATTTAAGATAATCTTCAAATTCCTTATTATCAGTATAACCATTATACTTCTTCTTTAAGTTAAAAGGTGGGTCAGCAAAGGTTATATCCACACTTTCAGATGGTATTTCCTGCAATATCTTTAGGCTGTCTTCATTGATGATTTTATTAATATATTTATCTATCATTTAAAATATCCTTAACAAATGCGGAAAATCTGCTCATCTCTTCAGGATGAAAAGTGAAAACATCTTCATAAGCAGAAACCATTCTTTTCAAGTCTTCTTTGCGTACATACCAGCCAATACCATCTATGAACCCTATGAATTTCGCCTGAGGATAATGCTTTTTTATCAGCCCTTTTATACTTATTTCAGTTTTTGATTTATCACCTTGACCTGATGATGTAGTCATCAGATATGAACTTTCTATTATTATCATGGGGTTTCTTTTATCAGGAATTATGAAATCCATAGTCCTTTTCTTAATATTTTCATTTTTTACTAATTCACTCAAATCACCTACTTCAAATGGTACTTCCAATTTTTCTAACAGACGGCTAATGATTATTTCGGGGTTATTCCCTTTCAGGGCTGCACGAGAACCTTTCTCCTTATACCTCGCCAATGTATCTATCATAGCATTCATGTCAAAACTCAACTTCTCAAGACTAAATTTCTTAAGTTCAAAGGTTGGTAATAGTTTGTTAATTAGCTCATTTGTTGATCCTTCAAAAAATAGATTAACCAGACATTTTCTAAAATACACATTTTCACTTACTAATTTGTATATCCTTTCTGTAGCCCATTCTACAATTTCTCCATCACTATTATAACTCTCCCAATTTTCACGATATAATAATTTGTTCAATTCTTCATTATTGATAATCCGTAAAGTAGTAATCAATCTCTTTAAGCTTTCATTTGATATTCCGGTAATTGCAAGTAATGCTTTAAGCCCTTTAATCCCTTTTTCCTCTAAAAAACATTCGAAAACGGATTTCGTACATCCACTATTATGGACTTCATTCTTTAAATATATAATAGTCTCTTTGATACTAAAGATGTATTTTTCATAATTTTCTTCAAATTCATCATCAAAATAAAAAAATGTATTCCTATAGATTACTGTGTTGTACTTAGCCTGATTATTTGTCATAACTCCTCCTTCTTAAAAAACAAAATATATTCTTCTTTCATCGTATTTCTCATGCCTTTAATTGGTTTTATTATTGTCTTTTTTAACTCTAAATGATATTCTTTACAACTATCAATAATATTTTGTTCTAATCTAATCCCGCCAGTCTGGTTAGTATTAGAACCAATTATCATTACAAAATACTTATTTGGTTTCAGTATCCGGCTCACTTCCCTGCAAACTAAATTCATATCAATAAAATAATTTTCTAATTTATCCTTCTTTGATTTACCCCTCAAACCTATCATCTCAGTTCTTATCTCTTCAATGTTATAATCTAAAAATTCTAATTGGATTTTATCATTCTCAAGATAATCTATTGCAAAAGAATACGGCGGTGACGTAATTACAGCATCAACTGTCTCATTTTCTAATGGTATTTTCAAAGCTGATCCTTCCAGAATTCTCAGCTTACCTAAATGATTTACAAATGGTTTTTTATTTTCCAGATAATCCTTTAGCGTCTCAATATATCGTTTTAAAACTTTATAAAATAATTGCTCGTGGCTGGAAGTTTTTACCCTGATTGAATATCCCATTGAATCAAAAAATGCTAACAATGATAACTCATATACCTTTAATTTTTCGCTATCTCCAATTTCTAAAAACTTCTGTTTAAGTTTGAGCCTGTTTTCAAGAAAAAAAGCAAACAATTTTTCCTTTTTGTCATAAGCCTGAGCTAATAGTTGATTATCAATTGTCAAACTTTCATACTTAACTTTTGTCATAAACCGGCAAAATGGACTAAGATCAAGAGCTAGAGAATTTATACCATTAATAGCTGCTTCAATATTTGCTGTTCCACTGCCACACATCGGGTCTATTATCGTATCTCCTGGCTCTATTCCAATAATGTTCATTATAGCTTTTATTAACTGGGGATGAAACTTTCCTCGATAAGGGAACAATCCGTGTGTACAATATCCAGTTGAAAAGTTGCCACTTTGAAAATACTTTTTTGTTAGTGTTGATCGTCCTTCTTGCAGGTTTTCATTAGCGTCTTTCAGCATTTCATAATGCCTTGTTGTTTTGCCATTTATTGATTGAAAATATGATAACCTTTCATAATGCTGCTCTGGTTTCACTATTTGAAACTCTAAATTAGCCATTTCTAACTCAAACAACTCAGTAACAGATGGTAATAACTCTACTTTTTCGTTGTAAATTTTATCTTTCAATAGTGGTAAATCATAAAATTCTAACATAATTTTCTTCCTTAAATATATTACCATTCATTAAACTTATATTGAGGTTTATTTTGTCAAATCAATTAATCTGACGAAAAATTGCCACTACCCGCTGAGCGGTTTTACCATCCCAATTAGCGGGGATTTTACCTTTTTGGGTATTTCCTGCCAGGATTTCTTCGGCAGCAGTAACAATATCGCTTGCTTCCAGGCGTATCAATTGATTAGTTCCTTCGGTGACAGTGACAGGTCTTTCCGTATTGGGACGCAACGTCAGGCAGGGAATACCGAACCAGGTGGATTCTTCCTGTACTCCTCCGGAATCAGTAATGATCAATTTAGCGTCCATCTCCAGCTTGATGAAATCATAGTATCCTGCCGGCTCGATCAACATCAGATTCTCTATTGCTGCAGCCCGTTTTTCCAGCCCAAAAGCCGTCAACTGCTTCAGGGTGCGGGGATGGATCGGAAAAACCAGTTTTATTCTTTTCGCTATATCCTCAAATGCTGTCAAAATAATATTCAGTCCCTCAAAATTATCCACATTCCTGGGACGATGCAGCGTTACCAGACAATATTGCGTTTCGCTGATCCCCAGCCGGTTTAGAATATCTGATGCTACTGCCTGATCTTTAAATTGCCTTAAACTATCAATCATGATATTGCCCACCAGATGTATCTTCTCAGCGGGAATGCCTTCTTTCAACAGATTTTCATTAGCGTCTGCCGAAGGCGTCAGCAACCAGGTGGAAATTGAGTCGGTCAGCAGCCTGTTGATCTCCTCCGGCATTGTCCGGTCAAAAGACCGCAAGCCTGCTTCCAGATGTGCCACCGGAATATGAAGTTTAACCGCATCAATGGCACAGGCAGACGTGCTGTTCACATCGCCGGCTACGATCACAATATCCGGTTTATCTTCCAGAAGTGTCTCTTCATAGCGTTCCATTATTCTCGCAGTCTGCTGACCATGAGTACCTGAACCCACGTTCAGATACACATCCGGCTGCGGTAATCCCAGATCATGAAAAAAGAATTCACTCATCTGCTGGTCATAATGCTGCCCGGTATGGATCAGTTTCACCTCAAACTCATCCTTAAATTTAAGGAATTCACGGTACAACGGCGCCATCTTCATAAAATTTGGTCGTGCTCCAACCACCAGATGTATCTTTTTCCTCATTATTTTCTCCTGCTAAAATCTGTAAGTCAAAGTCAGATTCATCTTAATATGATACCTCCACCCAGCAATTCATCACCTCGATAAAATACTGCTGACTGCCCTGGCGTTATTGCCAGCACAGGTTTTTTCAATCTAACCTGTAAACTATCTTCCCGATATATCAACTTCTCCACTGCCTGCGAACTGCTGTTATACCGTATCTGAACTTCCAGCTCTTCTTCTGCTTCCGGAATTTCTGCAATCCAGTTCACCTGGTTTATCTCAAATTCCGTTCGTTCCAACTCTTCCAGTTTTGTTGTCACCACCAGCCGGTTATTCCGGATATCCAGTTCTTTAACAAACAGGACGACATTCATCATTGTCTGTAATCCTTTTCGCTGACCAATTGTATAAAGATGTAAACCACAATGTTGTCCTATTATCTCACCGCTAGTTAAAACAATATCTCCCGGAACCAGGTCTATTTTATCTCTTAAAAATTCTTTGTAATGGTCTTTGATAAAACAAATCTCCTGGCTTTCCTTATGGATCGAGACTGGTATATCGTTCTCCAGGATTATCCGCCGGGCGTCTGTTTTGGTTAATTCAGCCAGGGGAAATTCTGTTTTGTCTAATTGTTGCTGGCTCAACTGCCAAAGCATATATGATTGATCTTTTTGCTTATCCCCCGAACGATATAGATGATATAGTTCTTTCTCAAATCTCAGCCTGATATAATGTCCAGTTGCCATCTTCTCTATTCCCAAAGCGTTTATTCCTTCCAGAAATCTGCCCCATTTGATAACACGGTTACAAAGCGTGCAGGGATTTGGTGTCCTTCCTGACTTGTATTCTTTGATGAGATTTCTGATCACTGTCTGTGAAAAAGTTTCCTGAACATCTATCACTCGGTGCGGTATCTGAAGATGGTCACAGACTCTTGCTGCCTGCTCTATCACTGCCTCAATGCCTTCTCCTTTCGCAAAACCAAGTTCGCTGTCAGAAAAATGACGCATGGTCACACCCCATACATCCCAACCCTGTTTTTTTAGCAGCCAGGCAGCAGCACTGCTGTCTATTCCTCCACTCAGGGCTATGGCAATCCGCATATAATTGTCCAGTTTATCCTTTGATCCTCTTTATATTCGCACCCAAAGCACTCAGTTTATTCTCAAAATTCTCATATCCCCGGTCTATATGGTAGATACGTGAAATATCCGTCTTACCTTCCGCAGCAAGTCCCGCCAGCACCAGTGCTGCACTCGCCCGTAAATCTGTCGCCATCACCGGAGCTCCTGATAATTTACTGACTCCCCGCACCTTTGCCTGATTGCCATCTACCTTGATATCCGCATCAAGTCGGTTCAATTCCGCTGCATGTGTAAATCTGTCGGGAAAAATCCCTTCTTCGATAATACATTCTCCGGTGCAAAGACACATTAATGCCATAAATTGTGCCTGCAGGTCTGTGGGATATTCCGGAAACGGAGCTGTGGTGATATTTACCGAATTGATTAATTCTCCCGGCTTGATCGTTATTATATTTCCCATAATATCAAAGCCGCAACCAACCTGTTTCAGTTTGTCAAAAAATTCTCCCAGGTGCGTAGGAACGCAATTAGTTATTGTTATCTCACTTCGTGTGATCGCCCCTGCAATCAGAAATGTCCCTGCCTCTATCCGGTCTGCCAGCATCACGCTTTCTACTGCATTCAGCTTGTTTACTCCAAGTATCTGTAAATGACTGGTGCCTATTCCACGGATATCAGCTCCCATTTTGTTCAGAAATTCCACAAAAGACTGGATTTCAGGTTCTATTGCGCAATTATACAGATTGGTCTCTCCCTCTGCCATCACCGCTGCCATCAGAGTATTAGCCGTGGCTCCCACGCTTACTTTGCGGAACGTGATGTCTGCTCCCTTCAATTTTTCGCATTCTGCCACGATATATCCATGCTCAATCCGTATTTCTGCCCCCAGCTTCTCCATCGCCATTAAATGCAAATCCACCGGTCGAGTTCCAATGGCACATCCCCCCGGAAAAGATACTTTTGCCTTGCCAAATCGTGATAATAATGGTCCCAGAACATAAATGGATGCCCGCATCTTGCTTACCAGCTCGTAAGGGGCTTCCCAGCCATCCATCCGGCTGGTATCAATATACATTTTCCCTTCATCATGCTCTACCTGGGCTCCCAGTATCCGCAATAAATGACCCATCAACTTGATATCAATTAAATCAGGAATGTTATTCAGTTTGAATTCACCACCAGTTAAAATTGTTGCAGCCATCACTGGTAAAGTTGCATTCTTTGCTCCACTGACGGCAATCTCCCCACTCAGCTTCCTGCCACCATTGATTATAAATCTGTCCATATCTTTTCCTTGTCATCTCCCTGAATTTTGACCATCCTTCAGGATAGATCCGACATTCCTATATTATTTTTTTGAATAAAGCATTATGATTTTTTCCTGCTGGCAGGTCAACAAAGTTTTTTCCCAATGCCTTTTTATCTTATCATATTAAGAACCTATCTCATCTGCTAATCATTTACCCCCCCCCATTTAATACCCCTCACGTCATCTCTATGAGCTATAAGTCCCATAAGTCCATATTTCTTCCCCACAAATCTCCCATACCTATCAGGTAACCTGTTGGGTGGGTTGGGGGATGGTGTGTGCTGGTGGTAGATTAGTATATTTACTATTTCAGAGTTGTGTGATTCCAGGTCCTGTGATCTGGCTTTTACCTCCGGCGAGTGGTCTTACTATAATTTGGGTGGATATTCTTTCTTTCAGGGCTGGCACGTGGGAGATGATGCCAATAAGTTTACCGGTCTGCTGGAGATTTGCCAGGCTTTCCAGGGCAGTTTCCAGAGCGTCTTCATCCAGGGTGCCAAATCCTTCATCCAGAAAAAGAGAATCCACCTGAACTTTGCGGCTTGCCATCTGGGAAAGTCCTAAGGCAAGAGCGAGACTAACCAGGAAACTTTCACCACCAGAGAGATTTTTCGTGGTGCGTTCTTCGCCAGCCTGATAATTGTCTATCACATTGAGTTCCAGAGGTTTCGTTTTATCATGCACCAGCAGATAGCGGTCACTCATTCTGGAGAGTTGCTGGTTTGCATAAGCGATCATTAGTTCAAAGGTGAGTCCCTGAGCAAAATTGCGGAATTTTTTGCCATCTGCGGAGCCAATCAGGTCATGGAGCGCCAGCCAGCGGGAGAATTCGAGCTTTTGGGCATCAATTTCCTGCTGTTTATCTTTTAGTTTCTGCTTTGTCTGCTGATTATCGGCTAATTTTTGTTTAGTAGCCCCTATTTTTTGAGAGATTTCTTTGATTTTGCTTTCTAACTCAGTTTTTTGCTGCTGCAATTCTTCCAGAGGTATAGTTGTGAGTTTTTTACTTAGTTCCTCGTGCAGTTTTTGCTTACAATCACTGGTTCTGGCAGTTACTTTAGTTTGTATCTGGTCGAGTGTGGCAGCCTGGCTGTTGAGTTCATTTCTGGCAGCAGGTGCGAGCCGGCAGTTAGAAAATGATAACTCATCTGCAAACCCGGCATTCAGGCAGGCAGAGAGAAAGGCAGTTTCCAGTTTCAGGAGAATCTGCTCTCTGGCTTCTATAGCCTGTTTGAGATTGGTTATTGTAGTAGAAATCTGCTTGAGATCATCATCAGCTTTCTGCTTGATAATTTTGGCGGATTGAGTTTTATTTTCTGCTGCTGTCACCAGTTGCTGCCAGCGAGATTCTTCATCATCTGGTATTTTATTATCATATAATTTATAGCGTTCGCTGCTTTGCTGATCAAAATCTGTCTGGCAGGTATTTAGCGTGGTTTCTATTTCAGTCTTCTGTTTATCCAGTTCAGTAAGAATTGACATCAAGGTAAGTTTTTCTGTAGAAATATTGGCTTGCCTGTCATTTAAATCAGTTTTATCTTTCTGTTTAGACTGCCATTTTTCGAGGGTTTTCTGTAATTTATTCAGGATAGTTTCCAGCTCTGTTTCAGGCAAACTGCTGATGCCATACTCATTCAGTTTCAGCAGAAGGGAAGCATTTAGTTTTTGTTTTTCAGTAATGTCTTGAGCGATGTTTTTTTGCAGGTTTGCGAGGTTAGAATTTGAGGTTTCATATTTTTGCTTTGTTCTTTCGCAGAGGAGAGCAGCTTCGTGCAGATTTGTTTCAGCTTGATTTTCAGCTTTTTGTAGATGTTTTAGATTGTTTTCCAAAGATTCAGCTTTCTGGATCAGATCAGCCAGAAACTTAATTCTTTGTTCAGTTTCATTAGCTTCCGGCACATTTCCCAAAGCGAAGGGATGGTGCAGGGAGCCGCATAATGGGCAAGGCTGATCATCCTGCAGGTTCTTTCTTTCCTTTTTCAGACTGGCGATTTTATTGAGGAAAGCCAATTCCCGCAGCAGGGTTTCATGCTCAGTTCGATATTCCCGCATCAGTTTATTATCCAGAAGCTTGTCCAGTTGCAGTTTGATTTTTCTTACTTCTTCCTGAGCATTTTCATGTTGCTGTTTGAGCTGGATTTGTGTTTTTTCTGCTGTTTGTTTTGCTATGTAATTATCTTCTACAAGTTTTTTCTGGAGTTTATTATTCTTTTGCTTTTCGCTTAGATCAGCAGATGCCTTTTTCAGGGTTTTAAACTGCTCCTGGATACCTGTAAACTTCGTTACCAGTGCTTCATCACGGGCATGGTCAGTCAGGTATTTCGAGATGCTTTTCATTTCCTGATCAAGCTTTTCCTGATCTTTTTCGTTTTTATTCTGGAATTTTTCATTAGCTTTAAGCTTATTCGCCAGTTTTTTGGCATTATCCTGGGCATTATTCAGGTTTTTATTTTTTTCAGCCAGGATGATGTCCAGTTCACGAATTTTTTTGATGAGTGTCAGTTCTTTTAGCTGATTTTGTTTCGTATTTTGCAGGTTTTCTTCAGCCTTTTGCAATTCTGCTGCTTTAATTTGGAGAGATTCTTGTAATTGGGGTAATTGCTGCTGGAAAGTTTCCTGGTTTTCAGTATCCATTTTCTGTTGCTGTCTTTGCGAAATCAGGGTGGCATAATCGCTGTCCAGTTCGGCTGCTTTATTTGCCAGAGCGAGTTTTTCTCTGGTTGGTTGAGATTCCATTATCCTTTTATCAATGCTCTCAGCTTCAATATTCAGGCTCTTGAGTTCCTCATTCAGTTTAGCAATATTGTTCAGCCAGATAATGGATTCAGAGAGCGTTTTAGCGGTTTGGGCAAGACTTTTTTCTATTTCCTGGTCATCTGCCGATTCAGATTGCAGAAGAGCTTCATCATCAGGAGAAAGCAGTGTGATACCGGAAGTGGCAGCGAGCAGTAATTCGAGTTTATCGTTTTCGGTTTTGTAGCGTTCATGGACTTTTTGGGAAATGGTGCTATAGATTTCGGTGCCGGTGATCTGCTCCAGAATAGGGGCACGACTATCGGGATCAGCCTGTAGAAATACGGCAAATCCGCCCTGTGCCAGCAGGATGGAACGCGTGAATCTTTCAAAATCCAAGCCGGTTTTCTGCTCAACTAATTCTGCCACTTCTCTTATCTGCGAAGCCAGAATTTTACCGCTTTCTGCTTCCGAGATTTCGTGTTGGGCATTCTGGAGATTAGCACCTGCTTTACTCCGGGCAGTTTTTTGTGCCCAGTGACATCTGTATTTGCCGGTATTAGTCTCAAATACTACTTCGGCATAGCATTCTCCGGTCTGGCGGGAGATAATCTGATTGCTGCTTTTATTTATGGTTTTCAAGCGGGGTGTGCGGGCATATAATGCCAGGCAGATAGCGTCTAATATTGTTGATTTGCCAGCACCAGTGGGACCGGTAATAGAGAAAATGCCATTGGCAGTGTATTGAGGAGAAGTGAAATCTATCTCCCACTCGCCATAGAGCGAATTGAGGTTTTTAAATCTTATTTTTAGTATTTTCATAGGTAGATGTTTAATCCTTGTTTATATCTATTTCTTGCAGGTCATTGATAATTTCCTGATAAGCATATTTAAGAGATTCTCTTTCTTCCTCAGTGATGTCATAAGCATTCAGGCAGCGTTCAAATACTTCCTGCACATTAAGGTCATCCAGGGTTTCCTGACTGTGAGAGCTGGTAATGATCTGCTCCATGATGCGTTCATTTTTGAGACTGAGAACCTCCAGGTGGGTATCTGCTATAACTTCATCAACTACCTGACGCAGGTCTGCTGCCACTTCTTTACCATTATAGATAATTTCCAGCCAGGCTGTACTGTCTATTTCTTTGAGGGAATTTAATTGAGTGGTGATCTCTGTCATATCTCCAGTTAACCGTTTTAATTCCTGAAAACGGGGTACTGTGATTTCGCTGATGGCAGGCGGGGAAGAATTAAATTCAATCGTAATGACCTGCTTTTCCTGCGCAGCCTCGCCAAAACCCATGGGCAAAGGCGAGCCGCAATAACGGATATGGTTTTTGTTCCCAACTTTCTGGGCTACGTGCAGATGACCCAGTGCCAAATAATCAAAGCTGGCAGGAAATACTTC
This sequence comes from uncultured Candidatus Cloacimonadota bacterium, assembly GCA_964485055.1. Lineage (GTDB taxonomy): Bacteria > Cloacimonadota > Cloacimonadia > Cloacimonadales > TCS61 > Stygibacter. Next base: position 3,975 of record CAZAHZ010000021.1, on the reverse strand, counting down.
CACACTGATGTGAGCCAGAGAACCAACGTAAAGTTCCCGCACTCCGTCATCAGCGAGCGTTCTGCCACCAGCAGTGAAGAGATGCCCCATGCCAATAACAGGAATCTTGCCAGTTTCCGGCTGGCTTTGTTCCGCAATTTCTGCTACGACAGCATAATGGCTGCTCAATCCTGCTATCATCTTGGTATTTTTATCTTCCAGGCTCTCACCGGCTTCTGCTTTGCGGAGGTCTTTGTCCCGCAGATAAGGCACAGCACAGATGATCGCCTGGGGAATGCCATTTGAATCCTTCAGCATTATCATTTCATCAGCAGGATTTTCAGATGCTTCACCGATTACATGAATATTCAGGGATTTTAGTAATTGGCTGGGAGCAGTGAGGAAGGAAGGGGAATCATGATTACCGGCAATGATAACCAGATGCCGGCAGGAAGATACTGCTATCTGCCCAAGAAAACGGTAGTAAAGTTCCTGGGTGCGGTTGCTGGGAGTACTGGTATCAAATATGTCTCCGGCAACTAAGAGTACAGCGACTGCTTCGTCTGTGATCGTTTTGCTCAGCCAGTTCAGAAATGCTTCAAATTCAGCGTATCTATTTTTGCCGTATAATCTTCTACCCAGATGCCAATCGGAAGTGTGGAGAACTTTCATAATATAGATTCCTTTTTTCGTATCCTATTTCCAATTTGGAAAAAGACACCTATTAGTCAAATTATAATTGCAAGAGATGCTTGATACTCAAATTAAAATTTTTAGCGTTTTTGGATATTTTACCTTATAATTTAAATATAACAGATTTAATAGGGAGATTTAAATGGAAAATTTCAACTTTCAGATGTATTGGGAAAAATTTATTGATCTTGTGATCCGGTATGGGGGCAAGTTCATAATTGCCTTATTGATCTGGATAATCGGGCTTTTTGTCATCAAGCTGGTTTCCAGGCTGGCAGGCAAAGGTATGGAGCATTCTAAAGTAGAATTGACTCTTAGTAAATTTATCATCTCACTACTCAATTTTTCGTTAAAGATACTGCTTCTGGTTACCTGCATCTCTTTGGTTGGTATCAAAATGACGGCATTTATAGCACTCATCGGGGCAATGGGTCTGGCATTTGGACTGGCATTACAGGGCAGTCTTTCCAATTTTGCCGGCGGGATACTGATCAATTTTCTCAAACCTTATAAGATCGGGGATTTTATCGAAACGGGTGGAATATTGGGAACCGTGAAAGAAATATCAATCTTTAATACAGTTCTGAACACACCGGATAATAAGCGAATTATCCTGCCCAACAGTAATGTATCCAATAATAATATCACCAATTATTCAGCGGAACCAACGCGGAGAGTTGATCTGTTTTTTGGAGTAGATTATAATACTGATATGGAACGGGCAAGGCAGATCATCGGCGAAGTGATCGCCAGTCACCACAAAACACTCAAAGATCCACCGCCATTTATACGGGTCGGTAAATTCAGTGCCAGCTCCATAGACATAACGGTGCGTATCTGGGTAGAAGCTGCTGATTACTGGGACGTCTATTTTGATATTCTGGAGCAGGTGAAGTCTGCCTTTGATGAAGCTGGAATTGTGATCCCATTCCAGCAGGTTGATGTGTTTATCAAAAAATAATTAAGGAGTTCTGATATGAAAAAAACCTTTATCATTCTTCTACTGGTTTTAGCAGTAAGTCTTTTTGCCGAGGGCTGGAAGAAAACAGGAGATTTCAGTCTTCTGCTGAGTCAATCATATTACTCAGATAACTGGGGTGGTTCAGAGATGGGAAATATAAACTGGACAGGAAACTTTAATTTTGTGATGGAAAAGCAGCTTAATGAAAAGTTTTATGACAAAAACACGCTGCTTTTATCCTTCGGTCAAACGCATTATCAGGTTCGGGATGAAATGGGTAAATTAAGCTGGATAAAGCCACAGATCACCACAGATCTAATAGATTATGAGAATATGCTGTCCCTGACTCTTCATAAATTTGTTGACCCGTATATATCTTTGCGGTGGGAGAGCATATTTTATGATAGCGAAAGTGATAGCACGGAAATTTACTATATTAATCCCAATATTCTGACCTTGAGTCTTGGAGCTAAAAAAGTTATTGTCAATAAGGATAGCCAGAACCTGGAAACCAGACTTGGAGGTGCATTCAAGAACTATTTAAACCAGGCTCCAGATATCGAGTACTCAAATAATGCCGGTGCGGAAGTCGTCTTCGCCTATTGGTATCTTTTTCCTTCTGAACTGGGCAAATTTGACAGCAAACTCCGAGTCTATCAGGCATTGATAACTTCAGAAGATAATGATAATGATAACTGGAAAACAGCAGACTTTGATTTTGTTAATAATCTTACCTTTAAACTGAATTTTTATATTGGCTTAAAAATATACTTTGAGATGCTCTATGATAAAGAAATTGACGAAGACATCCGTTATAAGGAAAATCTTGGAATAAATCTATCATATACTTTATATTAATTTTCCAGGGGCGGGTCAGGATGCTAATAACTGCATTTTTGAGCAATTAGAGAGGGTCAAGCCAGAGAGCGAAAAATAAAATAAAGTACTGCCAATAGCGATATTATATCTTTTATCTTGACAGGATATAAATAAATTCAGTGTTTTAAGTAAGGGAAGAATTATGGAAATAAGGCATTTGAATGAGTTATGTAATTCAAATCTTGTCCAGACTCTGGATAAGAGATTTAATTTTGTAACTCAGAGGTCAATATCTTTAAAAGCGGACGGGCTTAGAGCTATGCAAAAAGGAATAATAGCTTCTATTCTGCTGGCAGCTTATTTTATTGTGCCGGCACCGGAAGGTGATCCTCGCTATCTGGTGGGCAGGATATTATTAATAATAATCATTTTAATCCAATCAGCAGGAGTAATATCTTATGTCCGAAAATATTTATCTTTTGGAAAGCAGCGAACCCTTGACGAGATCCAGGCATATTACAGTTCTCTATTTCTTCAGACAACAGATAAATACAAAACAACACCGCGTGATCGCAATCGCTCAATCAAAAAGGCGTTGCTTGACAATAGCTACTTGTTCCCATATCCCTTAGTTAATTATTTCACCAAAGATGGTTATAAGGCTTTTCTATTTGAGTGGAATGAGATTTTGAGAAGGTATCCGCTCTGGAAAATAGATATTTGTGCTTTGAGATTAATGTTCATCAATACGAAAATCAGAGACATCAGGTTCATCAAGATTGAAATTGATTACCGGATAGATGAACAATTAAAAACCTTTGCCTTGTATAACGCCATTATTGAATTAAAGGGAGTTCTTTTCCTGATATCTCCATTTCCTTACTCGGATGAATAAATAGATTTCTTAGTAAAAAAGAATAATTTTTTAAAAAAGTGGTACAATAATTGTATAGTAATATTTTGTTAACTTCTTACGATATAGAAGCGGAGGGTTTGCCATCATTTTCCTTCCGCTTTTTTTTATGTCTAATTCCCTATCTAAAGCAATTTATCACCTCCATGATCAATAGAGACAAAATCACCTGACGTTAGTAAGCGATTTTAAAGTGAGCGATAATTAACGTGCGATATCGAGCAACCAATATCAAAATAGCGCAATCGGATAAATAACTAAAGAGTTGTCACAGAAAAAAAGTAAACCTGAAAAGAGTACTGTGAGGTAAATTAAGAAGAAGAATAGAAATTTGTCCAGGAGTGGAACAGGAAATGTATAAGTATAGATAGATTCTGGTTTAATTAGCGGCAGGTTTTTTCACCATTTTTCCTGCCGCTCAATTTTTTTTTATACCCTCAATAACTCAATCATTAATTTTCTGCCGGGAACTGATTTATAATACCAACATAATATTGCAGTATCAGAGCAGCATCATAAGCCTCAATAGCACCATTTGCATCTACATCTGCCCGCAGTTGACGCCAGTATTGCCAGGGCAGGGGAGCGCCAGGACCTGGAAACATTTCCA
>CAZAHZ010000020.1:0-20897 GCA_964485055.1 uncultured Candidatus Cloacimonadota bacterium | reverse complement strand
AACTGCTAATATTGAAATAGCAAAGAAGATGGAACACTGACTATACTGATAAGATGGATATACACCATTCTTCGCACTTTCCCGACTCTGAAGTTGTGGAGGACAGAAAAGCTACGGCATGGCAGACGGATAATGAGAGTGATTGATTTAATATCAGGGTCTGGTAGTGATTAGTCGCTCTTAACTCAGTCCAGGGTACTGTCCTAAGTCAATAGCTTAGCTGGGTGGGGATTATATTAATCTAATTAATTCTGGGGGCAGATTATTTTACTATTTTATCAATATAGCCAGTATTCATCAATCTGGCAACTGCCATATAGTTTGGTTTGAAGCTGATTTTATCGTCAACTTTGAATTCAGTAAATAATTTGGAATCTGCAAAAGATTTATCAAGACTATATACCGTCATATCGGAAGTAGTGCCGGAAAAAGTCAGGAAGTCATTTTTGACAGATAAATGATCAGCGTTGACATCTACAAGCCCGAAATCGAGAATAAGGCGGAATAATCTGTCACTATCATCCTTATCGAACTGATTAATAGCATGTCCAACATTACCCTTTCCAATCACACCATCCGGAGCACGCTCTTTGAGAGCTACTTCAATAATATTGGCTTTAAATTCAAAGGTACTGGTAGATAATTGCTTAAATTTTTTATTTGTAAAAGGGGAAGTGCCCATAAAAGCGGCTTCACCTATTCTAAAGTGATTAATATTCAAGGGAATTTTCTTTTTACTGATTAAAGGTAAGGTAATTGAACTGCCGCCCGAGAGCAATTCGATATTACGATCAAATTTTACTTCCAGTAACTGTTTATACAGTGAGAGCTGGATCAATTTATCATAAGTTGGTTCTATGCCATTCATGCATCCTAGGTTAGTTCCAATGCCAATGATCTCAATATTAGAAAGCTCAAAAACTTTTTCGTAGAACTTAAGAAGGTTATCTCTGATGACACCTTCGCGGAGTTCACCCATTTCGATCATAACAATAACTTTATGAATTTTATTCTGGGCAATTGCTTCCTGATTAAGGGCTTTAATGGTATTAAAAGATGAATTAAGAGAAATATCCGCATATTTTACAACAGAACGGACGCTACTAATGGAGGGTAATTTAATGTACATCGTGATAATGTCCGGTCTGATGTTTTTTATAGTTTTCAAATTAGACAAGCGGGAGTCACCAATAGAATGACAATTTTCTATCACCTGGCTATTTAGAATCACTTCCAGCACCTGTCTATTACCGCTTAGGATCTTAGAAACGAGAGTCCACTTGATATTATGTTTTTTCAGATATTCATCCAATTTTTTAATATTCTGGAGTAAAATCTTAGTATTAATATGTAATTCAGCCATCATTCCTCCCTGTTATAACGCATCTCGGCATATTTGGATTTAAATCCCACTTTCTCATATAGCCGCTTTGCGGGATTATCATATTCGACATGTAGGGCTATATCGCCCTCAACCATAGAAATAACTTTTTCCAATAATTTTCTGCCTAAACCCTTATTTCGTTTTTGAGCATGAACAGCAATATACACGAGAAAATATTCCGGAATATAGTATTTCATACCTGTATTAATCATCACAACAGCACCGGCAATTTCGTTATTTTCCAGAGCGAGTACAACAAATCCGCCTTTAGCAGCCATATCCGACATGGCATACTCCAGGCAGGCAGTAATAGCTTCTCGGCTGTCTCTAAACCTGTCCAGATGCAGATATAGAAATTCGATCAGCATCTGTGTTTGTAAATTTTCATCAAAATCTTTAAAAGACTTTATAATTTTAAAATCTATCATTTATTAACTCCTTATAGTTAGTACCTAACCTGAGTGATTATCTTTTGTAAATATCATTAATCTCTTTGGCATCTTGAAGTTGTGAAAGATCTTGAAATACCATAAAGGTATTCCTGCAATCTTTCGCAACTCAATCTGCTCAAAGATATTAGCAATCTTTAACAAAACGGAATCGCTCAGATTAGGTAGTAATTAAACGATTACATTTCTCTCACCTTAAACTAACCATGTAAAAAAATAATATTAATAATTTTTGTCCATATTTTTTATAATTAACAAAATTTAAAAAATCATCAATTTATGAAACTCAATTCATCAGAAACATGATGAATAAGCGGAGTAAAACAGATATTAAGGGCTATCAGTTAATTTTTTCATAACCTCCTGAGGTATTTTAATCAGCCCTTGTCTGTTTTCAGGGTAATTCTTGAGAAGCAGCGATAATTCGCTGGCAGAGCGAGAATTTTGTTTCAGTTTGACGATTTTTCTTTTTTCTTTAGGAAGACCGGAAATTTTCAACTGATTTTTTTCATTGAGGAAAAAAGAGAAGGAAATATTATTAATCTGACTACCAGAATCAAGATACAAGAGATAAATCTTGAATTTTCCATCTCTAAGCACAACTTCATAGTCCTTAATATGTTGAATATCAAATTCAGGTTTATATTTTTTTATATTAGTCTCAGAGAAATAATAAAACATTTTCTCAATAGTATTATCCTCAATATTCTTTTTCAAGCGTCTTACGAACTGGATGATAGCTTCGTGAAGTTGAGGGATAACAATTTTTTTGGTAGCGATGTAGCCGAGATTTCTATAAGTTTCAGCTTTGAGTTTTTGTTTGATGCGATAGATTCTTTTTCTAAGGCTGGCATGACTTTCATCAGTAACTTCAGCCATTTTTTTAATATTTTGACTACAGTTGAAATATAGAACCAGTGATCTGGTATCCAGTTCATTAAGAGATTCCATAGATTTGCGGAAGTTTTCAGTTAATTCACTATCGTGTTCAATATTAAAGAACTCAACGAGGTCTTCTCTCAGTCCTTTTTGGAGGGAATTTTCTTTTCTTTTATTGTCATAATATTTTCGGCAGTAATTAAGACAGGTAGTCCTCACCCAGGCAGTGAATTTATCAGGATTGATCATGCTGCTTTTCAGGATAAAGAGGTTAATTGTTTGTGAGGCAACGTCTTCCGCCTGACTGCTGTCACCTAGTTTATACAGAGCAAAGTTATAAGCAACCTGATATTGCTGCTGAACAAAATTATCATTAACTTCCATGATTCCACCTTTAAAAAAAAAAATTCACAAAAAACAATTTTTTTGGCGTGGTGTTGTCCCATTTTCCCATTTCTCTGGACTATATATATAGAGAATAGAAATTTTGAACAAGGAGAGCAAGATGAAGAAACTCGTAAGTCTATTTATAGCCCTTATTATCACGTTATCTGCCTTAGCGTCGCCAATAATATCCTTAAGCAATGATCCGTCAAGTAATAAAACAGATCAGGAGATAAAAGATCTCGTAGCACAATGTGTTGGCGTACTAAGCCTGGAGAGTCTTCAGGATACGGAATACGTATTTATCGCAGTAACAGAGGATGGCTGGATAATCATAGAGATAGATGGTGATTATTATATAATTCCACCAGACGAATAGGGAAGAATTTAGAAACCAATTAATGATTCAGGCACTGAAAGAAATTTTCAGTGCCTTTTGCTATTTTTGACTCAGAAGGTTAATAAATTTTTAATATCGTCCGAGGAAAAGAATATAAAATTCTCTATTTACTAAAATCAAAAGCTTAAGTTATATATCATTATTGGTTAGTTAGAAAACACAATTACAATTAACTGAAAACAATATCAATAGTGAGACCTTATTAACAAATTATCAATTCCCGAATTTGAGGTTTTACTCGTCAGAAAAATAAATCTGATAAAAGAGAAAAAAAATTATTTTTAATTAACATTAATAGACTATTATGAGTGTTTAGGAGATAACCACCCCGATAGCAGAATTTTATGAATTAAAGTTCTAAAATAAATAATTTCCTAACTGGCAAAACATATTAGTGAGAAAGAAAGATATTATAACGATATAAAAATAAAGCGATAAAGCAAAAAATCAACATTTTGGTAAAAGGGGGTACAAATACACATATCGTTATATTATGGACAATTACCGATCACTCAGGGCATAAATTTCAGACAATAAGCCCAATTTTTCTTATCTTGACAGAAGAAATTTAATAAGCAGTTTGGCAGTTGGTTTGGGTAAAAAAAGTTATCCACAAGAGAGTGAAAAGTTTGTGGATAATTATAATCACACAAGGTATAAGCTTGATAAATAAGTGAGTTATGGAGATCATAGCAAAAGAAAATTGTGGGTAAAATTTTAAGATATGAGAGGGCAAGATGCAAAGAGATGAGAATATTTGGAATCAGGTATTAAATGTATTACAGGAGCATATAAATGAGCAGACGTATCGTACCTGGTTTCGAGAGACAAAATTAAAAAAGCTTGAGAATGAAACTATGATGATCCATGTACCGACTCAATTTATAGCACAATATTTAAATAAAAATTACCAGACAATAATCTCAGAGATATGCAATACATTGTTTGCGAGAAAATACAAGGTAGAATTTGTAAACAATATAGATAATAGTGAACCTCAGAGAGTCAGCGAAGCCCATTCAAAGACAAAGTCAAATATTCAGAGCAAGCCGGAAAATTATCTTCAGCTCAATCCGAATTACAAATTTAAAGATTTCGTTATTGGCGCCAACAACAGGTTTGCGCGTTCAGCAGCCGAAGCAGTGGCAGAATCACCAGGACACAGTTATAATCCCTTATTTATTTATGGCAGTTCAGGAATGGGCAAAACCCATCTAATGCAGGCAATAGGTCACATGGTACTTGAGCTTCATGAGAACAAGAAAGTTAAATATATAACAACAGAGGAATTCACAAATAACATGATAGAAGGTATAAGAAATAATACAATGGACAAATTCCGGAATAAATACCGTTATTTTGATGTACTTTTGATAGACGATATCCAGTTTCTATCCAAAAGGGAGGGAACGCAGGAGGAATTTTTCCATACTTTTAATGCACTTTATGAGAATAAAAAGCAAATAATATTAACCAGTGACCGACTTCCTCGCGATATACCTGATCTTGAGCAGCGTTTGGTATCTCGTTTTGAGTGGGGACTTTTAACTGATCTGAAGCAGCCCAATTTTGAGACCAGGGTAGCAATATTAAAAAAGAAGGCTGAAAGAGATAACATTTATCTAAATGAGGATGTTTTAAAATATATCGCCGAAAACATAACAACAAATGTTAGAGCATTGGAAGGATCGCTGGTAAAAATCCAAGCCTGGGTGGGATATAAGGGAATAAACACGGAAGATATAGATATAGGATTAACAAAAGATATATTACGAGACATGTTTTCTCCGAGTAATTCCAAAATAACCTTAGACCTGGTGCGCAAACATGTATGTAATCTATATAATCTAACTCAGGAAGCCATATTCAGCAAGACTCGGAAAAGAGAGATAGCCTTTCCGAGACAGGTGGCAATGTATTTATCGAATTTATATATACCGTCACTATCGTTAAAGGAAATCGCTAATTATTATAAGCTTAAGGATCATACAACCGTGATCCATGCAATCAGGTCAATAAAGAGTCAATTAATTGATAATGAAGAAGTTAGCCATCATGTCCAGCATTTAATTGAACAGATCAAAAATTAGTTATTCACATATTCACAAGAATAAATGTTGATAAATGTTGATAAGTCTAAAAAATGGTTTACAGTAATAATAGAGTGGATAGAAGTGGATAAAAGTGGAGCTTTACAGAGAAGTTATCCACTTCAAGATACTCCACCTAACTAGTGGAAACAGGTAAGGATAAAAGTGAAAATCGAGAGTTTTCCACTAATCCACAGCCTCTACTACTATTACTAGAGAAATAAAATATTATATATTAGGAGAAGATATGGTGTGGACAGAGCGAATTATCATTATAATAATTTTGATAATATTTATGACAGGCTGTACTCACAAGGATAATCCAGTGGGCTATAATTCATTGGGTCAGCCAGAATATATACGTAGTGAAAATATTAATAATGTCTATAGTTATGAAGACAGTGTAAACAATTATGTCAATTCATCAATAATAACAATTGGTAACCGTGAAAATTATGAGACACGACTATTATTAAGATTTTCAGATTTGCCAGACTCATCAGCAGAATTTGAGGTAGAAGTAATAAATTTACAATTAGTTATCAGCAAACAGGTAAACAGCCAGGAAAACACTTATCAGGCAGGAATAATCAATCAAAACTGGGATCAGAATCAAGTGACATATAAATCAGCATGTGACACAACAGATTGGGATGAGAATAGTGGATTTGGGGAAGTTCTATTCAACTACCCCTTTTCCGGAGATTTCAATCCTAATGATACTTTAAATATCCCTCTTCCACTTGAGATATTCTATCAGGTAATTGATGAGAAGTATCAAGTTGATTCACTCGCCACCAACTTTGGTATATATATAAAGAGAGATAATGCAGAGTCGGGGGAAAAAGATTTCATTGAATTTTATTCTTCTGAGAACGATGTAACGATACAGCCGAAGTTAAGCTTCAACTACAAAAACGAACTTGAAGATGAAGAATATACATCCTGGGAGAGTGTAACAACATATGATGCTTCGATCTATTATTCAATTGATGCGGGTAATACACTTGAGTATTATAAAGTATATCCGGGAATATTAAAACTGCAGAATATCAGTCCGGTAAAAATGTTCCTGGAATTAAATATTGGTTATGAAGATTTTACAGAATCTGAGGGTGGTGTAATTGCCGACAGTTCTGCATATCATAATATGACAATAAACAGGGCATTACTGGTGCTGCATGCTAAAGAAGATCACTATGGAAGCAATAGTTATATTTACACACAGCCTTCGTTACTAACCGATAGTACACTTGTGAATACTCCGGCAGATAATGAGATACCGGTTTATGAAGACGATTACGAATTAATCTCAGGAGTGGTAACCACACAGGATAGTCTTAAAGTAATAGATGAAAACCTGATATATAAAATTGATGTAACAAAAGAAATACAAGCAATCACGGCAGACAATGACGGTATCGAAGGTTTTGGTGTGATAATCCGGTCATTAAGGGAAAACAGGGACTTTTCTTATGTAAGTTTTTACACCCCGCTGGAAGAGACAGATAAGAGACCTTATCTTGAAATCTATTATACTCCACCACTGGAGCCATAGATGAAGATAATAATATATATTTTAGTCCTGCTGGCGATTTTTACAGGATGTTCGCGAAAGCAGCAGGAGGAGAAATATCTGGCAAAAGTAAATAATGAAATTCTCAGGTATGAAGATTTTCGAGCCTCATTTAATGATACTATCTGGTCATCCATGACAAGAAAAGAGAAGGAAGCTAATATTCAGGAATGGGTAAATTTAACAGCATTAGCTCAGAGATGTGATCAGGAGAAATTATCAGATCTACCATTAATCCAGGAGAGGATAAAAAGTTCAACAAAGAAGATCAAAGCCAATGCAATCATAGCAAGTAAGCTTAACAGCATAGATATCAATGAAGAAGAATTATTTAATTACTATCAATTACATAAAAGAGAATATCTAAAAAAAATAACTGAATATAAATATCAAAGAATTGTGATAGCAAAAGTGGAAAAATTTGAGGAAGCGGTAAATGAATTGAAAAACGGGCTCAAATTCAAGGAAGTGGCGATCAAATATTCAGAGGAGACTGCAGGTAAAACGGGAGGTTATTTTGGTTTTGTATCAGCGGGAGATGTTGATGAAGACATCTGGAAAACACTTGTTGAATTAGATCAATATACCTGGCGAACTGTAAAAATCTCAGACAGATTTTATATCCTTCGCTGGTATGAAAAACGGGAGGCAGAGATTGAGAAGAATTATTCAGAGATGAAAGACAATTTGCATATCAGGCTAATGGAAGAAAAAAGAGATGAGAAATATAAGGAAATAATGAAAGAAATAGAGAATAATTCCGACATTGAAATAAATTACTTATCAGATGGAGAAATAGAATAATGAAAAAAAATATTATTGTAGTTTTAATAGTATTACTTGCTTGCTATGTAATACAATCAGAGACAATAGACAGGATAGTAGCCAAAATAGGAAGAGGAGTGATTTTAAATTCAGAACTTGATAAGAGATACCAGGAACTAATTGCTACAGGCATGGCAAAAGAGGGAATAAGTCGAGAAGAATTATTAAACGATATGATTGAAAAGGAGCTAATTCTAATAAAAGCCAGAGAAAGCGAAATAGAAGTAGATAAATACATGGTAAAAAAGATGGCAGAGCAGGAATTAGAAGAATTAAGAAAAAAGTTCGATAATGAGTTAGAATTTAGAAAGGAGCTTAAGAAAGAAACCGGATTGACAGTGACTGAACTAAAGGATTACTATGAAAAACTTATCACAGAGCAGAAATTACGTGAAAGCGTGATAGCAGATCAGATAACAAATCAAATTCATGTAACTGATGCGGAAATTGAAGAATATTATAATGAGAATAAGTCTGAGATACCAATCAGGGAAGCATCTGATAAAATAGGAATGATACTGATCAAAATAGAGCCGAGCAAAGCAACGAAGGAAAAGTTGAAAAAGGAAATCTATGAGATTAAAGATATGCTTAATAAAGGGGCAGTTTTTTCAGAACTTGCCAAGAAATACAGTGACTGTCCCAGTGGCGTCAACGGAGGAGATTTAGGATACGTAGAGAAGGGAATTATGGTCAAGCCATTTGAAGAAGCTGCCTTTAAGTTGGAGCAGGGAGAGATCAGTAACTTAGTGGAAACTGAATTTGGTTATCATTTGATCTTATTACAGGAAAAGAAAGATGATCAGATCAGGATCAGCCATATTCTGAAGAAGCTGGAACCCTCTGAGCAAGACATTAATACCAGGAAAGAATTAATCGAGGAAATCCATACACGAATAAAAAACGGAGAGGATTTTGGCAAATTAGCCAGAGAATTTTCGCAGGATGATTCATCATCTGCAAATGGTGGAATAATAGGTGAATTTTCTGAAGCCAAATATCCTGAATTATTCAGCTCCTATCTAAAAAATTTGGATTATGGAGAGATCACAGAAGTGATCCAGGAAGGGGATAATTTATATATTTTCAATAAAATAGAAGCAATATCAGCAAGACCATATACATATAAGGAACTTTATAATCAATTAAATGATAAAGTTCACTATCAAAAACAGATTGAACTTTATGACAGATGGATCGAAGCTTTAAAAGCGAAAACTTATATAGAGATATTCCTTTAATGAAAATAAAATGGTCAATAATCTATTCAACCTGCCTGGGATGCGGTTTTTTTCCAAAAATCCCCGGTACTATAGGGACGTTGCTTGCTTTTGCAGTATATGTTTTTTTGCCTGACAGCATATTTATCAGTTTTCATTCCAATCTGATATTTTTATTTCTTACCTTAATAATTTCCTTAATATCAATTCCATTTATAACAAAAGCAGAAAAATATCTGGGACATGACAGCGGAAAAATCGTAATAGATGAATTTTTGGGATATATGATAGCTGTTGTATTTTTACCAAAAGGATATATTACAGGATTGATAGCTTTTATTTTCTTTAGGATATTTGATATTTGGAAATTAGAACCCGCCAACCAGCTTCAGAAATTACCGGGGGGAGTCGGCGTGATGGCAGATGACTTAATGGCTGGGATATATGCCAATATCTTAACCAGGCTAATACAAAAATTTATTTAATAAAAGGAGAAGAAAATGATCTTAAATCTAATAATGGCAACAGCGCCTTCATCACCAGCAGAGGGGAATTCCGTAAATCCACTCATGCAATTTATACCATTTATCTTTATGTTTTTGATCGTCTGGTTATTAATAATCAGACCACAAAGAAAAAAGCAGAAAGAGATGGAATCAATGCTTAAAGAACTTAAAATCCACGATAAGGTGATCACAACCGGAGGGATTTATGGCAAAATAGTGAATATCAAAAAAGAGAAGAATATAGTAGTGCTAAAAATAGATGAAGCGACAAACACTAAAATAGAGATTCAGAAAAGTGCTATTGCGGGTGTGTTACTACAGGATAAGGAAACAAATGGAGAAAATTAAGCCTGAATTATTGCCAATCAGAATTATTGGTGATAAAACATTACGACAAAAGGGACAAGATGTATCTGAGCTGAATGATGAGATTCTCAAATTCATACGTGATTTAACATATACTATGTATGAGGAAGATGGAGTAGGTCTGGCGGCACCTCAAGTAGGCAAATCACTAAGAATATTTGTTGTTGATCCCTATTGGTATCGGGAAGGGCATGAGCCCAACCCGCGGGTCTTGATCAACCCAAAATTTTTGGAGTTTTCAGGTGAATCCCAGGAAGAGGAAGGCTGCTTGAGCCTTCCAGGCATATATGGCAAAATGACTAGAGCGGAAAAGGTTGTGATCGAAGCCTTGAACGAGAAATTTGAACTGGTAAAATATGAAGCTGAAGGTCTGTTTGCCCGCAGTTTACAACATGAATATGATCATCTGGATGGTATTCTCTTTATTGATAAAATTCCACCGTTACAGAGAGTAATATTTAATAAAAAAGTCATCGAATTGAAAAGCAATACAGATGAGCATGGAGTGAACATAAAGCAAAAACAGCATGAAGATCAGTAAAATTATTTTTATGGGTACTCCTGATTTTGCAGTACCTATCCTCAGAAAATTAGTAGAAACTGGATACAAACCCATTTTATGTATTACTCAACCTGACAAACCTCAAGGCAGAAATAGAAAATTGTCTGCACCAGTGGTGAAAGAAATTGCTCTTGAATTAGGGATAGAAGTATTACAACCAGAAAACATCAATTCGAAAGATGCAATAAGTTTGATCCATCATCACCATCCGGAATTAATAATAACGGTAGCTTACGGAGGATATATTGGACGAGAAATCAGAAATATCCCATTATTGGCAGCAATTAACATTCATCCTTCTTTGCTGCCCAAATATCGGGGAGCAACCCCAATTAATGCCTGTTTGTGGGAAGGAGAAAAAAATACAGGGGTCAGTATATTCCGTTTAGCTGCAAAAATGGATGCAGGACCAATACTTTATCAAACCAGTTATTCAATCCAAGAGAATGATAACTATAATATTTTATTAGGAAAACTGTCGAGACAGAGTTCAGAAGATGTTATCCAATTGATACATAATTTTGAGGAAAACAAATTAGTGGAAAAACCTCAGGATAATAACATAGTTTCATATTGCAAAAAATTAGAGAAAGAAGATTTAATAATCCACTGGAATAATAAAGCAAAAGATATACATAACCAGGTTAGAGCACTGGCAGAAAAGCCTGGAGCTTCTACTGTATTCCGGAATAAACCGTTGAAAATTATATCAACAAAAATTCTCCCAGACAAGAGTGATGAAATTCCAGGGACAGTAATTGAAATCATCAGGAATATCGGGATAATTGCAGCAACTGGTGATTTTTGTATATTAATAGAGACATTGCAGCCAGCAGGCAAAAAAATAATGTCATCTCATGATTTTCATTTGGGGGCGAGAATAGATATAGGTGAGATATTTGGTGAAGTAAATGGACATAAGCAATAAAAAAAAGTATCTATATCTAATATTATCTAACAGTTCGCTATTTTTACTGATGGGACTTACCACATTGCTCTGGTGGTTCATTGCACCCAGATTAGATGATATATATGAACTATTGCGACCAATATCATTAGCCTTGCTGAGAATATTTTTTTTGATTCTTCTGATTGGGACGAGTATGGTGATGTTAACAAGCCTATTTGAGAGGAATTTCCTGATAGCCAAATTCGCAGTAAATCTCTATAACCGAATAATGTATCCAATAACAATCTTCCTAAGTTCTATAATAGGTTTCAGCCGGGAGAAAGTCAGAGAGTCATATGTCCATGTTAATAATAGTTTTATTAAAGCGATAAAGCCGAGATTTAAGGCTAAGGAAATCCTCATACTTTTACCCCATTGCCTGCAGAATAACAATTGTAAAATTCGCCTGAGTAATGATATTTATAGTTGTGCCAGATGTGGTAATTGTGATATTGGCAAATTAATACAAGTAATCGAGAAACATCAGGTTTCAGCAGCAATTGCCAATGGAGGCACTTTAGCACGAAGAATAGTGCTGAAATATAAACCAAAATTTATTATAGCTGTCGCCTGTGATCGCGATCTGGTAAGCGGTATTCAAGATGTTTTTCCTTTGCCTGTTTACGGAATTCTTAATATTCGACCAGAAGGTCCCTGCTTTAATACCAGAGTTGACGTAGATCAACTGGAAGAAACGTTAAGGAAAGTCATTAATGAAGAAAAAGGACAAGAAAAAATTTAAAAGACAAGATATCAGTATCACAAATACAGATATTTCTGTTTTGGATGATTTTCTTGATGATGAGATTGCACCAGAGAAAAAAGCTGAAAAAAAACTTTCAGCCAAAGGTTTAAAGAGCCAAAAATCAGATATGAAGTTGATATCTGGAAGAATTATCGAAATATATTCAAACTATAAATGTCTCGTGAAATCAGAGAATAGAGATTTGATTTGTCATATCAGTGGACGGCTGAAAAATCTCAAACTTGAAACCAGGAATATTATTGCAGTTGGGGACTGGGTGAAACTGGATAGCACTGGCAAATACCGGATCGAAGAAATTGTTAATAGAAAAAACACTCTGGTTAGATATACTGAAGACAGCTTTCAAAAAGAGATCGTTATAGTAGCCAATATTGATAACGTGATCATAATGACATCCTGTCGTAATCCGGAACTTAATTTTGGCATGGTTGACAGGCTGATTTGTGCCACCAGATTAAATAATATAGTTCCTGTTGTCTGCATCAATAAAATAGATATTGCAGAAGATATTGAGGTAATCAAAGAGAGAGCCGATTTCTATGATAAATATGGAATAGATTTAATTTTTTGTTCTGCCTTAACCGGTTCAGGGAAAGAAGAATTGAAATTTATATTAAAAAACAGGGATTCAGTCTTTGTCGGACATTCTGGAGTAGGTAAATCATCTTTGATCAATCTTTTGCAACCGGGGCTTAACCTGAAAGTATCCAATATCAGTAAAATCACTGGAAAAGGGATTCATACTACAACCCGCAGCCGGATATTTCCTTGGGATTTCGGAGGAAATCTGATTGATACTCCAGGTATGAAAGCACTTACTCTCCATGAGGAGTCGAAAGAAGACATCAAATATGTTTTCCCAGGAATTTCAGAAAGGGGAGGGAATTGCAAATTCCAGAACTGCACTCATACCCATGAAACCGATTGTGTAATTAAAGATGCTGTAGAAAACGGAGAATTTGACCAGGAAAGGTATCTATCTTACCTGCGGATTTTGGATTCATTTACAGGAGTGGTCTATGAATAATTTTTTAATTTATTTTACTTCTTCAAAAGAGAAAATTGATGACACTATTTCTAAAATAAATCAAATTAGAGATAAAGAAAAATTGAATTTCTTTATCTTGCCGGAACAGAGTATCTACAAGAGCTATTTCCCGGTAATCACCAAAGACATAGTGATTGACTGCATTCTGGTGTTTGGAGGTGATGGTACAATTCTACGGGCAATAAACAATGCTCTCAGCTTTCAAGTACCAATATTAGGGATAAATCTTGGGCATTTGGGTTTTCTTTCTGAAATATCTCTGGATGAGCTCGAAAAATCGCTCTATGAATTAAGAAACAATAAGTATAAAATTCTATCACGAATGATGCTTAAAATAACACTACGCCAAAAGGATCAACCAATTATTACAGCTTTAGCACTAAATGATGCAGTATTATCCAAGGGTGATAAGCCGAAGCTCATTAATCTTAAAGTGTATTGTGACAGACGATATGTTTTTTCTACCCGCTGTGATGGGATTATAGCTGCTTCTCCAACGGGTTCCACTGCTTATTCACTTTCTGCGGGTGGTCCAATTATTTCTCCGGTAATGGATGCCATTGTTGTTGTACCTATCACTCCGCATGTTCTAACTGTCCGCCCAATTGTATTTCCAGCAAGCAGTACAATTTCTTTTGTTATGGAAGAGGAAGCGGAGATGAGCTGGTTGCAGTTAGATGGGCAAAATCGAGCCAGTCTAAATCCCGGTGATATGATAGCAGTAACTTCTGCCCCACGAAAAGTCGATTTCATTAAGTTTTCAAACCGCACATTTTACAAAACATTACGTACTAAATTACACCTGGGTAAAAAGTAATGCTGAAAAGTATCAAGATATTTAACTATATACTCGTAAAAGAAATAGAGATAGAATTAGCTAGGGGATTAAACATATTTTCTGGAGAAACAGGAGCTGGAAAATCTGTTATTATTGAAGCTATCAATACTGTTTTAGGCGGAAATATTCACTCAGGAATGGTATTCCAAGACAATGAGGCAGCCCGGATCGAAGTGTGTTTTTCAATAGATGAAGAAAATCAGGCATTAATGGATTTGATCAAGGAATATGATCTGGAGAGTGAAGAAAAGGAATTGTATTTCACTAAAATTATTTCTCCTTCTTTGAAAGCTACAACATATCTTAATGGTATCAGATCAACTAATACTGTTATCAGACAATTTCGGGATGTTCTAATTGATTTTCATAGCCAACGAGATCAACAACGGTTTTTTGATAATGATTATCAACTGAAAATAATAGATGCCTTTGGAAAACATAGCAATGAGCTGGGAGCTTTCCAGGAAAAATATCGTGATTATTCGCAGAATCTTAAGCTGCTGAAAAAACTCTTACATCTCGAAAAAGAAAACCGAGATAAATTCGATCTCTATTCCTATCAATTGGAGGAGATTGAGAATACTGATCTTCATAGCGGTGAAGATGAAGAATTAAGTGAAGAATTCAACCTGCTTACTCATTCTGAAGAATTGCTGGAATTACAGGAAAATTTCACACAGGACTGTTTAGAATCCGAAAACTCGATATTTGACAGAATAAATTTCTATCTTTCCAGAATGAATTCATTTGAAAATGACAATATTAATATAAAAAATGCAATTTCAAATATACTGGATTGCCTGGCAAATCTGGAAACAGTTAATGATCAATTAATTGACCTGAAAAACAGTATTGACCTTGATCCTCAGAGACTGCAGGATGTTTCAGATAGATTGGACAGCCTGAATTCACTGAAAATGAAATACAACCGCTCAATTGATGATATTATTTCCTATTGTGACAGTATCAGGGATTTTATAAATAACTTCAGTTCTAATCAGGAAAAAATTACCCAATTAAAGCAGGAATTAACTGGGAATTTAAAAGTTCTTAAAACAAGTGCTGAAATTCTTTCGGAAAGAAGAAAGAAAACAGCTCGACAATTCGCTGATCTTATGCAAGAAAACATTAAATTACTGGCGATGCCAGCAGCCCAGGTCAAAGTTGAATTTGTAGATTTGATATCAGATGAAAGCGATTACTTCAAGCATCTTGATCCAAACGGGAAAGACCAGTTAGAAATATATTTCACTGCCAATCTTGGAGTAGAATTGCAACCTCTCAAGGTCTCGGCATCAGGCGGTGAATTATCCAGGTTTCTGCTGGCAGTAAAAAAAATCCTTGCCCAGTATCTTCACTCTAAAACGATCATTTTTGATGAAATCGATTCTGGTATTGGAGGGAAAACTGCGGAATATACCGGTGAATTTATAAATACTATAGCTGAACATCATCAGGTTATCTGTATTACTCACCTGGCTCAGATTGCCACCTTTGCTGACTTCCATTTTATGATTGAGAAACTTACTGATGATAATAATTCCTATATTACAGTGAAAAAACTGGACAATAAAGATAAAGTACATGAGATAGCACGGATGCTCTCAGGCTCAGATTCAAATCTGGCATTGGATCATGCTGGAGAATTATTAGAAAAGACAGGAAAGGGTAAATGTTCAGATTAAAAAAAAGTACTAAGTATATTATTGCGATTATAATAATTGCAGCTTCAATATATATTGCTGCCAGATTGTCTGATATCCAGAACATATTCAATCAGAAAATTATTAATATCAGTATTGACGATAATAGAGCAGAAGAAGTATTTGCTAATGCTGCTAATGATAAAAAAATAAAATTACTCTATTCCACATCAGATCTTAAAACATTCAATATTAATCTTCAGAAGATATATGGCAAATTTAACATTTATCCGCTATATGCAAATAATACCTATAATTACTATGTATCTGTCTTTGATTTCCCAGATTCGCTTTCTGACCGTATTATGACAGACCTGCGAAATCTTAATAAACTAAACCAGGAATTTCTGGATTCTGCTGATCCTGATAAATATAAAATTAATATCGAAGATCATATAAAAAATAAAGAAAGAGTAAAGCGCACGCTGGAGAATAAGATTGATAATGCTATTTTACTGACCGAAGACCGCATCAGCAAATATAATGAAAACCTCACAAAAATACAGTTGGAAATTGACAGTCTCCGCAATCAGCAGAAGATCATAAAAAGTCTGGCAGACAATAAACTGGTTTATATCGCTTCTTTATATCAGGATGCATCTCAGCAGTTTACTTTAAGAACTAGAAGAATAAATATAATCAAAAACTTTCTGCTTTACTTCCTTGCCTTTCTATTGATATCCATTTTACTTTTGATCATTGGCAATTATTTCTTCCTGCTGCTCTTTAAACTCATGAGGCTTCTTGGGATCAGAACGTCCCGATCTTCATCAGGTGGATACAGTTATGGCGGTTATTCCTATAAAAGCAGATATTATTATCGTCGCCCAAAGAAAGTAAAAAAGATATATAAAGATGCTGACGGTAATATCATTAAACAGAAAATCTCTAAAGAATAATAGTGAACTAATAAGAAATAGGAGGTTATATGGGTGGCATGGAAATATGGATGGTCTGGATAGGATTTGGGGTAGTTTGCATGATTATTGAGATATTTACACCGGGATTCTTTTTCCTGAGCGTTGGACTGGGAGCTATAATAACCGGATTGATAGCTTTATCCCACCTGCCTTTCTGGGTGCAAATACTGATCTATATTATTATCACTTTCATTCTTTTTATTAATCTCAGAAAGATCAGTAAAAAATTGATGAAGCAGGATATACCCACAAATGTAATGGCTCTTGTCGGAAAAAAAGGAATTGTCACTGAAGAAATACCAGAATCCGGTAAAGGCTTCGTAAAAATTGGAGGTGAAACCTGGTCTGCAATCAGCCAGGATGAATCCGTGATCAGCGTTAATCAGAGAATAGTTATTATCGCAATTGATGGTAATAAACTGATAGTTAAAAAAGCCAAGGAGGTAAAGTAATGGGAGTTACTGTACTTATTATTATTGCTGTTTTTGTTCTATTTCTGCTAGCCAAGGGTATTGTGATTGTAAAACAGGCTGAAGTTATTGTTTTGGAGAGACTTGGTAGATACAACCGAACCCTGGAATCCGGTCTGCATATTATCTGGCCTATAATTGACAAATGCAGAAATATTAACTGGAGGTATATCAGAACAGATCTTAAAGGTAAGAATTTTGTTATCACAAGGTCCGAACGTAGAATTGATCTCCGGGAGACCGTTTATGACTTCCCTCGTCAGAATGTGATCACTTCTGATAATGTTACTATCGAAATTAATGCTATTCTTTATTTCCAGATCACTGATCCGGCAAAAGCACTCTATGAAGTTCACAACCTGCCTGATGCTATTGAAAAACTTACCCAGACTACCCTGCGTAACGTTATTGGTGAGCTTGAACTCGATAAAACCCTGACCTCACGGGATACAATAAATACAAAACTACGGGTTATACTTGATGAAGCAACTGATAAATGGGGAGTAAAGGTTAATCGTGTGGAATTGCAGGATATCAACCCACCGGAAGATATTCGAAATGCCATGGAAAAGCAGATGCGGGCAGAAAGAAACCGCCGGGCTCGCATTCTGGAAGCTGAGGGTGAAAAAAGGTCACAAGTACTCGTTGCTGAAGGAGATAAGGACGCAAAGATCGCCAGAGCTGAAGGTGAAGCCAGATCAAAGCTCCTGGTTGCCGAAGCCGAAGCTGCTGCTATTCATATGATCATGGATGCCATTAAAACTACAAAGACTGATCCTGCTCAATATATGCTGGCGATGAAATACATCAATGCCTTCCATGATATTGTTCAGAAGAATGATAAGACCGTAGTTATTCCTTATGAATCTTCTGCTATTCTTGGCTCTCTGGAGACCATAAAGCAGCTTTTCACCAGGACAATGCCGTAAAGGCAGGGGATTATTTTCCTGAAAAAACAAGGTAGGAGGAATTAAATGCCAAAAATCAAGGAAATCAGAGCAATGCAAATCCTCGATTCCAGAGGAAAGCCAACTATTAAAACAACAGTTATTACTGAATCAGGTATCATTGGTGTAGCTTCTGTACCCAGTGGTGCTTCGACAGGTATTTATGAAGCTCTGGAATTGAGAGATCATGAAAAAAAAGAAGGAGAAGACGACAAAAAAGAAAAAGAAAGAAGAAAAAAAGAGCGGTATGATGGCTATGGAGTACTGAAAGCAGTTAGAAATGTTAATGATGTTATTAGCCCAGAGCTAATCAAGAAAGGTTACGATGTTACTAATCAAGCTGAGATTGACAAATTCATGATTGATCTTGATGAGAAACTTTATAAATTGAATCCCCTAAGAAGTACTACTGGAAAATCAAATAAATCTTGCCTGGGGGCGAATGCCATTCTTAGTGTTTCTCTTGCCTGTGCACGGGCGGCTGCAAAGTATCAGAATAAATCTCTTTATATATATATTGCAGAGCAGTATGAATCAATTTATAATAAAGAGGATTTCGAAAAGCTAGAAAATTCAGGACACAAAGGTTATAATTTTGAACCAAGAGTCTTGCCATGTCCCATGTCAAATGTTATCAATGGAGGCTCTCATGCTGATAATAATGTTGATATGCAGGAATACATGGTTGCACCTTATGGAGCAAAAAGTTTCAACGATGCTATCCACATGGTCTTTAAAACCTTTCAAAGGCTGAAAGAACTATTGAAAAGAGA
Source organism: uncultured Candidatus Cloacimonadota bacterium (assembly GCA_964485055.1). Lineage (GTDB taxonomy): Bacteria > Cloacimonadota > Cloacimonadia > Cloacimonadales > TCS61 > Stygibacter. The sequence continues at coordinate 1,842 of CAZAHZ010000020.1, read as the reverse complement.
TGGTCTTTCGACGGGTGTTGGTGATGAGGGCGGATTTGCACCTAATCTTCAATCTAATGAAGAACCTTTGATATATATCCTGGAAGCAATCAAAAATACTGAATATGAACCAGGAAAAGATATCTTTATAACAATGGATCCGGCATCTTCGGAATTCTATGATCAAAAAGATCATCGTATCCGTAAAAGATATTCTCTATCTGATTATGATGAATATTTAACTTCTGAGAAGATGATCAAGCATTATATCGAATTAAGAGAGAAGTATCCTGAAATAATCTCTATCGAAGATGGTCTGGCACAGGATGACTGGGCAGGCTGGATAAGTATGACAGAGAAGATGGGAGATAGAAGTAAAAAGATTGGAGAAAAGATTCAAATTGTGGGAGATGACCTTTTTGTAACCAATAAAGAAAGACTACAGCAAGGTATAGAGAAAAAAGCTGCCAATGCCATACTCATAAAGCTTAATCAGATAGGCACTCTTACAGAAACTCTGGAAACCATAGCTCTTGCCAGGGAAAATAGATATAATATCGTTATATCGCATCGTAGCGGAGAGACCTGCGATACTTTCATAGCCGATCTGGCAGTTGGCGTTAATGCCGGACAGATCAAAACAGGCTCTATCTGTCGCTCAGAAAGGATAGCCAAGTATAATCGTTTATTGGAGATTGAAGCAGAACTTGGGAATAAGGCTTTATTTGGTAATAGAGACTACCTGGGCTTTTAATCAGATAAATGAGTTGGAAACAAAGTATAATCCCTGCCTTCCGGCGGGGATTTTTATTATGGACTGCATTTGGGTATTGAATTCTTATTGATTTGGAGGTTGATATGTATAAGATTATTCTGATTTTGATGCTTTCAGTCTTTCTGGTAGCCTGTTCGGGGGATGGTAAGCTGAAAGTAATAAACCGAACCACACATGAAATTTATTTTAGTATTAATGGGGGAGATTATACAATTCCAGGCAGCACTGACCCTAATAAGCCTTTATCAATATCAGTTAATCTTGATGCAGGTTCTGATTTTATCAATACTTCCCGCAAAACATATTATCTGGAAATAGAAGGCGAAACATTTGCCATTTATGATGAAAATCAACAGGCTAATGTTCCAGGCACTGAAATCACAATAAAGTCAAATGAAACCACATCTGTATTCTGCGACCCTAATTATGCCTGCCTGAGGATTAATAATAACAGCAGTCAGGATGTAAAATCTGCTTACTATATAAAAAGCTATAATGGTCTTCAAATTAATATTCCGGAAGCTGAAGAACTTCGACCAGACACATCGGTTTATATTCGTCTGGAATACTCACTGGAAATTGCCGAGGAGCCTGAAGATATTTTTTATTATACCTTCCAGGTGATTTTGCAGGACAGCACAGTATTTGATTTTGGTGATGAAAGCACTATACTCCACCTTGATGATCTTTTAAATATTACTATCGAGTAAGAATAATTCTTACTAATATTTCCGGCTTGAGCTAATTTTATGCAAAACAATAAATTAGACCTAATCTGAGCGATACTGTTTTGATTAAGATTGCTAATATCTTAGAGGATATTGTATTATGAAAAATTGCCGGAATACCTTTATGGTATTTCAAAATTTTTCATAGTTGCAAGATACCAAAGAGATTAGTGATATTAGCAAAAGGGTATCGCTCAGGTTAGTCACTTATCCCCAAAATTCGTGAAATTTTTGGCAAGAAATTTTGAAGCAACATTGTAAATGATTGGAATTCAATATGTTACACAGTCGAAAAAATATTCCACCTTCCTCACTTTCTTTGTTATAACCTCTTTAATTTCGGTTAAGCCGAGTATAATA
>CAZAHZ010000019.1:0-21075 GCA_964485055.1 uncultured Candidatus Cloacimonadota bacterium | reverse complement strand
TTTCTTGCAGGAAAAATGTATTGTCTGTATATTCGTACAAAGTAAATAGTTTTCTTGATTGCGGGGGGTATTAATGAGCAGGAAATATCTTGTGTTAGCATTTATATTGATTTTTCATTTTACATTTTTAATTTTAAATTCTGTTGAGATGAACTCGCTTTCCATTGTGGGCAAGGCTACTCGTCCAGCAGGGGAGATTGTACCGGGAGATAAACTGGATGCCAATCTCAAGCAGGCTGCATTGGTATCTTTTATCACTGATCTGGATGTTGATATGGACTTTAAACCCTGGAATGGAGCCGTGGGTAAAATTACCAATCCGGCGATGGGCAGATGGAATGTGTATGTGTCACCCGGAGAACGCGTAATTGATGTGCATGCTTTGGGATTTTAGCCGATCAAAGTGGTGCTGTCCGATTATGGTATCTATAACATAAAATCCGGTGAAGTTTATCATCTCAGGTTAACCGGAGAAAAGAAAGTTGCGGAAGTGCCGGTAATGATCAGCAGTAACCAGTCCGGGGCAGAGGTTTATATTGATGGTGAATTGCAGGGAACTACTCAGAATAAAATGCTGACTATTAATGTGAAACAGGGCGAGCGGAAGATCAGAATTACTAAGGATGGCTTTGCTTCACAGTCTATTACGGAAGATATATCAGTGACTAATAATTCTTTTAATTTCAACCTGGTTCCGGCAATGCCGGCAGTGGTGAAGATAACTTCTGATCCGGAGGGAGCGACCGTTACTATTGACGGCAATATGAAGCTGGGAGTGACTCCGCTGGAGAATTTTTATGCTCCTGGAACTTATGCGATTCGGGTAGAAAAAGAGAATTATGAAACTATTGATGAGCGGATCACGATCATGGAACCTGAAACTGAAAAGCATTATACTATGACTGATATCAGAGCGACATTGACGGTGAAAACGCATGCCAATGCGACTGTGAAATTCAATGGTGAGAGTTATAAAGGTGGATTTACCAGTAAAAAAATAGCACCTCAAGTATTAAATATTACTGTTGAAATGCCTAAAGCAGAGTCATTGAATAGAGTTATCACTCTTAAACCCAAAGCGGATGAGACGATAGAAATTTTTCCTGAAGTGCAAACTGGTGTGATTCAGGTGATGGTGTTACCATCGGAGGCAACCTTTGAATTGAAGGGAGATGGAGGTGAATATTATTCAGGAACTGGCAGGCAGACTTTTACTGACTTTCCGGTAGGTAGTTATCAACTGGAAGTGAAAGCAGAAAAATTTAAAACTCATAATGAAAGTTTTGTAGTGGAAGTTGATGAGTTAGTTCAAAAACCAGTACAACTGGAAGAGGGGAGTGATGTACCAGATTGGATGATCTTTGTGGAAGGTGGCAGCTTTAAAATGGGTGATACGCATTGGGATGGAATTGGAGATGGCAATGAGAAGCCTGTTCATAGTGTGACAGTAAGTGATTTTTATATTGGCAGGTATGGGGGGGTTACACAGGTAGAATATGAAGCTGTGATGGGAAAGAATCCTTCCTACTTCCAGAGTGCAGGTGTTAATGCACCTGTAGAGAGGGTAAGCTGGTTTGATGCCCATTCTTGAGCATACTAACCAGCAAACACTCTCAGCTTCGAATTCTCGTTGATGTATATCAAGATTTCCTCTATTGGGAATCCAGGCAGCATCTTTTAAGGATAGATGACCACAGAATAAATGACCAAGTTCATGTAAGGTGGTTGTGAACTTAGTGGTATTATCATGAAAAGAATTCACATGCATCTCAAAATATACCTTCAGTGTATAAGCATATTTACCTCTTTTCAAAGTTGCCTTAGAACCGGAGTTGGCTACACGAACAGAACCTGCACGTTGCGACCCGTCAATAGTTTCAATATATTTAATACCCTCTACAGGAAGATTCTCTATAAATTCATGATAAATTGCATCGCTTATATTACCAGTAACTGAAAATGGATTTAGTACCTGCTCAGGAAGGTCTTTCCCCTCAGTATCGCTGACTTCATAAACAAATTGCACAGGACCAAAAGGTATCAGAATTACTAAAGGTCTTGCTCCCGGTTTTATATATCTGCCATACTTCTTTTGCCATTCTGAAGCTGTAGCAACAAATCTACTTCCTGGTCGCTGTTCATGAAGTAGAAAGGCATTGAATGGTGCGATATGCCGAAATTTAGCTATGAAATCAAGAAGATCGAAATATTCATCCGATTTACTATAGTTGTTGATCTCATAAAATAGTTGATCAAGTTCTGATGATTTTTGATAATTCATTTCTTCACTCAAAAAATAGCCTGTTATGCTATTTTGCACTGCTTTAAAGCTTCACCATCATGGTTCTAAATTTTTGATTAAATTATATCTACATAAAACATATTGTAAATCATGAATTATCTTCAATAACATTTTTTGCTTCATATTCATAAACCTTTGCAAGCTTTCTTAAAGAGATTGCAAATCTTGGAAAACCTTCATTCTCTAAGTTGTTAGCGAATTCATTATATTTTTTTGCTAACTCTCTTTCCTTTTGTCCCGAAGGATCAACCCAATAAGAACCGCGTGAGTCATATAGGCCATCACAAAAACCTTTTCGCAAACGATCTGAATCACTACAATTCAATAAATTTGCTACTGCTTTATCTATCCATAAACCACTTTGGTCTTCTGGTGATTTGACCAGTACTTTCCCAATATGATATAAGGCAATTTCAATATGACCAGATTCAGTACAAATACTTTTAACTTTTTCTATATAATCACTAAACAATTTTTGGTCAAATTTACTATCAAGCCCTAAACCGGGAGGTGTTTTCCATTCGCATAATAACTTATAAGCGTTAGTTGCAATATTCTTTAACTCTTTAGAAGTTTCTTCTTTAATATCCTGCTCTTTTTTTGAACGGTAAATAATTTTTATGATATCACAGAAAAATTCTGGTTCTGTTGATAACTTATGCTCTAAGCATATCGGATCATCATCAATTCCACTTATTATTAGGGAAAGGTAAAGCCACTCAATCGAACACAAATCATCAAAGTATTCAATTGCTTCTAATTGAAGGTACTTTATCAATCCTAAGACACTATACCTATCCATTGAAAAAGTATCCTCTTGAGATTGCAATGCAGATGATAATGCTGTAATCGCTTGTTTTAAATCGATTGTATGATTAGTTTGTATCATCCTGTAAAGACACTTAATAGCTGCAAAAGGTCTATTATATTCAAGTAATTTTCTTACAGCAGTAGTTTTATCATTGTCATCATAATACTCATTAATCCTCACAATATTCCAATATTCTCTTTCATTAACCTCTAACCATGCTAACGCTCTATCCCAGGTATCTGCACAAAATGGTAAATATGACAAAAACACGCCTAAATGTATGCTTTTCCATGTTGATTTATCAATATCATCACACCATTTCCACCCATTAATTTCAAAACGTCTTCTTAAATATGATTCGATGAATTTTAAAATGCTGATATTATCCTTTTCTAAAAATTTTGGGAAAATAAGGTTATCAATTTCCTCATCGCTAATGAAACCCAATGAGTAACCAACTTTACGTGGTGATTCAACTAAGTTTATTAACTTAATAATTCCATCAAAACCTTCTTTTTCATAGATTTCAGCAACTATTGTATCTTGCTTTTCTTGCAATGCTTTAAGCTCTTTTTCCCAATCCCCAGTATTATTTATCAAATAATGATTGCTCTCAGTAAAAAGATATTTATGCAATACCAATAGATTTTTTGGAGCTATTTTTTCAACTACAGACTCTATAGAGCTGAGGTTTTTGGAGGTATTGCCCCTTGGAAAATTAATTTTTTGTTTCAAAATATATCTTTTAAGTGTATCCCAGATTTTGTACCTTTGTTGCTCAAGTATTTTAAATATTTCTTCTGATTCTAATTTACGAATCAATTTCTCTGCAATATCGCCAGACATTACATCAAGATGATCAATAATTTCTGATAATCGATCACCATCAAAATCAGCATATTCTATTGCTAAATTAGCATAATTTGTAACCTGTTGTAAATATTCTTTTGCTGGTACTTTTTCATTCCATTCTTTTGAGATTTTTCGAAATTTGAATCTATACGAACCCGAAGATACCTGTTTCTGATTTGGTAACAACTGAATTAATAATTTCCATCCTACTTCTGGATACTCTTTGTTAACATTTGTTAATGCAATTTCACGTTTTTCAACAGAAGCTAAAGTTTGAGGTAACCATGGAAGTAATATGGTTGAAAGAGAATTTGCTGGTCGATTCCCCCAGTTTCCTCCTGGATCACGGGATGATAACTCAGCAAGAATTAGACATACTCTAACAAGATATTGCTCTTCCCAGGCTAACATTTCAAGAGCCCAAAGTAATCCAGTTAAATAGTTTCTTCCGATTAATCCACTACTTTCTTGTTCAAATAACTTATCAAAAGGACATGTATCCATTGCTAAAGTATTTTCCACAATATCTAAGAAAGAATCCATGTCCGCTTCTGCAAGTAATGGTAATAAAAGATCCAGACTTCCCCAAGTAGACCATTCTGATCCAGATAAGAGCGTTTTTAAAACACTAATACATGTGCTTTGGACTCTTCCTATTGAAGTGTAATCACATGAATCGATATTGCTGCCTAATAACGCCAGACCTTCTGCAATTCCATTTCGTAGATTACTAGAATAAGTATATGTTTTCCCAAATATACTTGCTTTATATCTTTCTTCACTTTTTAAATCAAATGCAGGATTGACTTCTTGTAAGACATTAGTAGCAATCTCCTCAAAAGTAGATAAATTTTGATCAAGAATACGTGAACCTAGTTTATCTAGCAGGTCAGTTTTATTATTAATTTTCCAAATTCCATTCTTTAGTGTTAAGGGACTATTGGGATTCTGTATAATTTCACGTGCCTTTTTTATCCATTCACTATAACTTATATCAAGGATTTTGGTTAATATTTCAATATCCATCTTATTGTTTTCATTCCACCCACCAATCAATAATATTAAAGCCAGATAGGAAGCATCAGGATGCTGCTCCCATTCTTCAAAATCACTCTCGCTTGAGCTTTCTTCTGTTATTGGAATTTTGATTAACTTCCTATCATTAAACAATTCCTTTAATTCATCAGGTAAATCATTCTTGGTTATTCTACCTGAATGTTGGTTCATTGCACTTGTATAGTCAAGAATTCTGCACCATACATCTACTGGATTGTTAACTTGAAATTGAGAAATATGAGAATGGATTAGTGATAATATGACACCGTACTCTTCATCTAAATCATAAGCAAAAATATTGAAGCTTTTTAGAAAACTGTGAAAAGTTTCATCATCAATATCATGACCATTATTTGCATTATTAATGTGATGTCTTAACACATCCAACTTCTTGCGTTTATTTTCTGAACAAAAATTTGCAGTTCCAATATTCCTAAAGTATTCCTCTGGATTATTAGCTTTTGCGTGATGTAGCAACCAAACTAAGTCATTGTCATTTTTACTAATAAACCCTGTGATTAGAGCAATATTATCTTTCCCAATCCTAAAAAGATCTTCATTATTAAAATCATTCCAAGCAGCCTGAATCACTTGCTCAAAAGTTGAATCACTTTCTGTAAAATTGACTGAGTGCTTAATTTGACATAATAGTTTATATTTCTCTTTATTTTTGGGATTCTCAACCGTAATTATAACGTCATCAGTATCATACCCATCTATTTTACCTTGCGGTTTAATCTCAATAATTGGCATACTGGGGAAACAAGGTAAATAACCTCCTGTTATCATCAAAGTAATGTAAGAAGCCTGAATACGTTCTTCAAAGTGCACCCCTCCGCCTCCAGTTGAAAATGAATTACTTAAAACACTATTCATTCTTTTTCATCCAACATCAAGCCTAGCTGACTGGCAGATTCTTTGATTATTTTATAGGTTTTGCTATTTTCTGTAAGGGGATTTGCTTCAGTATTCTTCCCTTTGATAGAAATTTCAATTTCCACTCTGTTATCTTTTAAGGGAACAATAAAGCTTGTAAATATTTGACTATAGTTATCTACGTTTACCTTACCACTGATTTTCACTGATTTGAATATTCTTTGCTCAATATCGGTATTTTCGTTTTGATCTCCATTATCTTCGGGTTGCTCAGCTGTTTTATCATCTTCAGAATCTGGTATATCTTCTGCTTTATATTCTGTTTTATCAAGTAGCCAGTATGATGGGTCATCAACATCAAAATAAGGTATATCTTCTTTATAAAAGTACTTGGTAAATTCTTTCCCGTTACCTGCAGCAATACACAAAGCACCATTCAGGCAATACCTTTTTAAGCTGTTTTCAACTGCTGATTTTCCGCTAATTAAAGGTTTATCATCAAATCTCAGGAAGGCTTCATAGATGTCTTTTATTTTAACTGGTTTTCTAGCTTCTGGTAATAGATTGTGATTACGAAGAAGATTTAACCCTAAACCATCTATCAGCCATTCTTCATCACGCAAAGAATTAAGGATAATCATATTAAATTGAGCAGCGATATTATCCCTGAACTGCGTAAGTCTGAGAATTTTATGCTCTTGGTTCTGCTGTTTAATTAGCAAGGAATAACCGCTGGCTATAGCTTTATCACTATTTGCTGAGCAGTCCTCGATTTTACGTTTAAGATCACTTTTCTTTGTATTATCTAACTGGCTTTTAAATTCTTCGCTAACCTTAAGGCAGGCGAGATAGTCCTTGATTTCTGAATCAATATGGCTTTTACCTGATTCTGTGCAGACCAGAAAGATAAGTGTGTTTTTATAGATTCTTTCGGAATTGCCTTTTTGAGTGGCAATAGAGGTGATATACCTTTTTAGTTTATTACTTAGATTTTGAGGATTTGCCAGATAATCGGGATGGACAATTACAGCGGTTAGATATTTCTGTTCTGGAATATCTTCATCAGGAGCGACAAGTACTCGGAAAAGTTCTATCTTATCAGCAAATTTATTAAGCCTTTTAGTTATTTCTGCTGTAATTGAATCACTTTTTACATCCGCACGTGCCTGATTTATGATAATATTAAGATTAGGTTCAGTGAAGAACCAGTATCTTTTTATACCCAAGCCTGCAGCAGCGTAATGCAGATAATGAGCTTTTTCTTCCAGAGAATCTATTGCCCCATTGATGGTGTTATGGTTAATTCCGCCGGGTTTGAGGATATCAAGCTTAATTTCTTTGATATTCAGTCCTTTATTATATCCCTCTCCACCGAAACTGGAAAGCATCAAAGTGGAAGTTATACCCTGGGTGAGTTCCACATTTCCATATTCTGGTCTATCCCGGTCAATTTTGGCAGCATTAGAATTAATTCCACTGATATCAGCCTGTAAAACGGCATCATATCCGTTACCATACAATCTCTTTAATTGACCGCATAAGGCATCAAGATTTTGGAAACGGACATCAGAAGTATGGATAAGCAAATTACCATTTAGGAGAGAATTTTGCCTTTTCCATAGATCAGAAACAATGGTTGCCAGTAATCTTAATACTCCGCGGGTTCTTTGAAAGTCATGGTTAGCTGCCCATCTTTTTCTGAAAACATTTATAAGCTCGGGATGAAAAGGATAAGAGCGGAGCATTAATTCCTTGTATTGCTGACCAATTGCTTCACTGGGCAATTCATCCATTATTTCCTGATAATATTGCATATATTCACTGACAACCTGCTGTCGAATATTTTCATCTCCCAGATTTTCAAACAATCTGCGTCTGATAACATCGAATATCTCATCATCTGCAACCGGTTTTGTGTCGGCACCTACGCGACTAAGCCGGCTTGAGAGACTTGTAAGAATATCTGCTGCCTGCTGGGAATTACCAACTTCAACCACACTTGCCGGCAGGGTGGCAATGAGCATACATTGGTCAGTGAGAGCAATTGCTTCTGAGAGTTCCTGAATGAAGCTGATAGTTTGATCGCTTAGTGTAGATGCTCCTACATTGACACCAGAAGCTGAGATGCAATAATCTGCTAATTCATCAATTAAAATCAAAGCAGGTTTGCATTTTTGGAGAACCTGCTTAAATAATCCTTTGGGAGCTGTCCGCTGCTGGTCATTTTCACTAATTATGTCATAAGCATCTCTGCCCCCCAATTGCCAGGCAATTTCTCCCCACAAAGTGTGCAAATGCAAGCCGTCCACTTTTCTGCCTTGTACGGGATCATTAGTAGTATTAGTGAAAACAGCAACACTTGCCTGCTCAAATTTCGGGTAGCCAATATTGCGATATAAATCTTCAATAATAGCAGAATTAATTTTTTCTTTTCCAGCTTTTGCCAGATGATATAAAGAAATGAGAGTATGAGTTTTACCACCGCCAAAGCCTGTTTGCAGGGAAATTACTCTATTTTCAGCCTCTTCACCACCATTGAGTCCACTGATCATTCGCCGAGCTACCGTCTTTAATCCTGCTGTGAAATAAGTTTTAGAAAAAAACACAACAGGATTTATATATATCTCTCTACCACTGCCTTCAGCTACTTCAGAAAGATTGGCAGCAAATACGGATTCATCGAGCTGATTCTTCATGATATCTATATGCGGGATAACGTTTTTGTACCAGGGTAAAAGATTACCGGTATCTTGCTCATCTGCTGGCTTGACATCAATATTTTCTTTGAGAGCAATAATAGCATCGACTTCTTCATTGAAATTAAGGATCTTAAAAATCTGGATCATGTTGCCATAGGCTCGCTCAGTTTCAAGTTCATCTACTGGCTGGAAGTGTTGGCATTTATTGCGAACTTCTGCCAGTTCATCAAACCAGGTAGGTAGATTATTTACCTTTCTCTCAAAATCATTACGCAAATTCTCTTTATAGCATAATGAGAAGCCTTTCAAATTTCCATAATCAATCAAACTTTGGGCTTCACGTCCCTTTTGCATCTCTTCTATCCAAGGCTCTCGCTGAACTGGATAAAGCGAATCAAAATACCACTCAAACCACTTTTTGCCCTTTTCCTGTTTTAAAAGCCTTACGATGTAACCCCGCATAGACTCAATAAATATTCCTAATGCCTTATATAAATTATCCTGATGCTGATTGCCTGCCATTATAATTTCCTCCTATTCAAATATATCCATTAGATCAGTCTGCTCTACCTGCTGCTCAACATTCTGCTTCACTTCCCGCAGAATATTCTCTTCACCTGTGAGAAGCCCTGAAGCTGCCTGATGGTCATTGATCCCTTTGGGTAACACCTCAGTAAGCGAATTCAAAACCCGCCAGAAGGGTGAACTGCTGTCTGATGCCACCTTAGCCAGATATGAGACCAATTCTTTGTGGGTTCCCTTTAAATATATATACATCGCCCGATGTACTTTATCTATCTCAAAATTTCTCCTGTTCATACCCAGCTTGCTATCCTTTTCAATCCTATAGGCAAAATCTCCCAGATTATGCTTATTGCTGTGGCTTCTTAAGACATGATGACTTTCTAATTCACCTAAATCCAGCGCTAAGCCTATCTGGGTTATCCGGCGTACATCATCATGCTCTGTTTCACTAAATCCAAACAGGTTAAGCCAGCCAATATAAAATCTGGTTACATCATCAGTCTCAATATCACTGATGATAGCTTCAAATGCTGATTCCCTGGCAAACTGCAATAATTCTGCTACCGTTACCTCACTCCCATCAGCCTTTTCTACCTGCTTAAATTTTCCAATTTCACTGGCTGCCTGTCCAAAACAAGAGGTTAATAGGTCTGCTCCCCTGAAGCCCATTCCATATAAATATTTAACCTCTTTCCTTATGTTTTGTTCAATCGCTTTTCGCAATTCAGAATAATTGCCAAATTCTTCTTTATCTATGGGCTGACATGATACAGTAACTGATGATTTTAAGGCAGCGTTACCTAAAGCTATCATTCTTGAACCCATTTCAGTATTTATTGCCCAACTGGAAGTTATATTCATATCAGCATTTAAAATAGAATTACAAAGTGTCGTCCAGGCTTCAGTGCTTTGATGGGCAAACATGATGGAAACAATGCCATCAGTCTGTTTTTCAATTGTCCTGAATATCTCAAGAAGTTTATTCTCAAAATGCTGCTTTGCCTTACTTTCATCATTATCGTGGTGATGTTTTAAAGCTGTGCATTCCTCTGATTTTGGAGTTTGAGGAGTTGCAAAATTATCAGAATAAATATCTAATAAAGTACGCTTAAACCAGAGATAGAAGAAATCTGATAGATCTGCATAAGCTATGGCATCATAATAAGGTGGATCAGTGATAACACTGCTTAATTCCTTCTCATTAAATTGTTTACTATCTCCACTAGCAGTATTATTGCAAGTTACAGCAAACTTACACTGGCTTTCTGAAATAATATATCTAATTATCCAATTCAAATGGTTTTTTGCGCTGCCAGTTGATTCACAGAATGGGTTTGATTCAGGATAATCAAAAATCATAGGTATTGCCTGTCTTGAGAAAGGGTGCTCAATTTTTTCTCCGTTAACATGCCATCTACCAAAAGTTGTATTCATCATTGATAGTTTATTAATCAAAATGGCCAGATATGTGATAATTGCATTAGCATAACCGTTATCATGCTTCTTTAAAATCTCTTCTTTTACGCTATTTAAACTTTCTATCAAAGTTTGCATTACCAGTGATTGGCGATCTGAAAATAAATCAATCCATTTATTTATACCCCATCCTCTACCACTGACTAAGTCAGGTATCTTCTGCATTTTCTCAGTTGGCAGCATATTAATGTTTAACATGTCAGCAATGTATTTATGGTTCGGAATATAAGCATTTTCAGGTGACTTATATTCCTTACCTTTATTACCACCATAAATTATAGCTATCAGTTTCCTACCCAATCCTTCAGTTCTACTGACCCCTTTCAGATAACTTGCATCACTTATTGATCCGCATACAGGACATTTCATCTTACTCTTTTTTATTGTACCTTCAGTATCAAAGTTAACTGCATCATTCCTTTTGATCTCAATATTAAAATCCTTACTACCATGATTTGGAATGAGATCAAATGCAACCTTTTTATCGTTTTTTTTACATAGATATTTAGTACTAACTAAAGGTATTTCAAATTTACACGTCGGGTTTGAACATTTTGCAGTTCTTGCCCAGTAATAAGCTACTATTTCATTATCATCCTCATCAGGAGGATAGAGGAATCCGAGTTCATCTTCAGCTATAAGCAGCATTTTACGGGCATAATATTCCACATCAAAAGCGAGTCTGTTATCAACCCCGAAGCCATCCTGGTATGGTTCAATTTGCAGATGAGTTATCAGGTCGAGAACTTCTGGTTCATATAGTTTATTGAATTCCTTTTCAGTGTAATAAATGGGTTTACCATATTTTTGCGGGAATTCGGTACTGCTTCGCTGGATGATATGGGCTACGGGATTAATATCATTGCCATAGGTACGACAGCCGAGTCTGGCAGCTTCCAGGGGAATGGCACCGCCGCCAGCAAAGGGATCAAATACTTTGGGCATACGGTTCAAATAGGCATCTATCGCTGTATTTAATAAAGCTTCCTTTTCTTTGATTCCTTTTGTTTTTTTATGCCTGTCGGGAGAATTGTAAAGGTCTTTTTCAGCTTTCTTTATAGCTTTCATGAACTTGTCATATTCTGCTAATGTATTATTATTCGGATCATGTGCTACCCAGATAAGTTTTCTGGCAATACCCAGGATTTTGTCATTATTCCTATTTTCCCACTTGATCAGACTGTGGTTACTGAGCATATTTTTTGCTGGTGTTATTTTCCCTTTCTTTTCATTATCAATATAGGTGTCAGAAAATTTACCAATAAACATCAAAAGTCGGTTTCGCAAATTGTCTTCCATTTTATCTTTTGTATTGGTATAAGGAATATCTTCATAAGGTTTATAGTGATCAATAGCCACTTGTTCTTTGGCAGGATACAGCAAATTATTTACCACCTGCCGGAACTGGTCTGGGCAATGTTCATCCATCGGGTCAGGCACCAGAGAGGCAAAGACAATTGCCCGGCAAAATGGTAAGGGTCGGCGAGCCCACCAGAGGTGAAGAGTTGAAATATGTCCATGACGGATGGATTTATCGCGCACGCTTTCTGCTGAAATTTCTTTGATTGGTAAGGCTACTTCAATCAGCCTTTTTGCTTTATTCATTGTTTTCCTCTATTTTCTTTGCTAACTTCCTGCCTAATTCTGTCAGTTGATATTTTTTTGTGCTGCTATGCTTTTTTGTTTTCTCACTCACAGTTCCAATAATCCCATCAATTAATAATGGTTTTATATGATTTCTAAATACCCCAGATTTACTTTTCAATTTAAGTAATTCAGCCATCTCACTTGATTTTAGATTTTCTTTTGTCAGCATCTTAACTATCATTATCTTTTTTTCATCGTATTTTTTTATACTTATAATTTGAGAAGAATCATTGCTTCCTGACTGTGCACCTGACTGTGCACTCGACTGTGCACCTGACTGTGCACCTGCTTGTTCTGTTTTGATAAACTGCATCTGAACACTATCACTAATTTCTTTGATGATCAATTTCAATTCAGGGTAATCCTCCATTTCGCGTTTGATTTTCTTCATGCCATTGCCCCACTGTTCGATGAGATCTAACTCTTTGAAAATTGGAGCTAAAATTTTATTTCTGATCTCGGAAGGATTATCATAGATATTAAGAATATCAAAAACCGCAGGCAAACTACCTGGACTGGTGATTTCGAGCCTGTCATCGAAAATCGCCACCTTAATATCACTACCGGTAATAGAATAATCTCTGTGGATAACAGCATTTATAATAGCTTCTCTGATAGCATTAAGTGGATATTCCCATCTATTTTCGCGATAGACAAGCCCTATTTCAGAGGATTTAGCAATGTTTCTCATCACGAATTTCATGGCAGCCTCCGGCTGCAAAAATATTGGTTCATCAGCAGTGTATTGATCAAGAATAACGTCCATATTTTTTCCTTTGAACCGGGCACAGTTAATGTGTGCATATTTAAAAATCTTTTCTCTTTGCTTTTTACTTTGGAGCATTATTCCGGCATTTGTGGGAAAAATTTGATCACGCTCTGTCCTTAATAAACCTAATGTTTTCAAATTCTCACCATCTATTGATTTCTCTGTTTCCTTACGGTAAAACCTGATAAAATCATCAATATCTAATTCGATATCATCAAGATAAACTATTTCTTCATCAAAGGATATATTCTGTCTGATCCTGTCCAGTCTGGCAATATATGCTTTATCAGCAAGTCTGTTTGTTGAGCCTATTCTAATATAAGTACCTTTGTCTCTCCCCTTTGCTTTTATGTAATAAGGTGGTTGTGAGCCGGGATAAATTCTTACATTGATAAGGTATTTGCCGTCGATATTATAAATAGTTACTTCAGGTCTGATAGATGGGTAGCAGGAATCATAGATAATATTGGTGATCCTTTCCTCTGATTCTGTTAGAATTTTCTCATTGATGCCTATAATCTTTCTTGTTTTATCTTCAATTCCAATTATTAGATTTCCTCCAGAGCCATTACTAAAAGCTATTACCGTTTTTGCAATTTTTTCATTTTCCGGCAGTTCCTGCTTAAATTCCAGCCTTCTTCCTTCAATTCCTTTCTCAATAACTCTCATTATATAATCCATAAATTTCCTCTAATCTATAGCCTTAGAATACCATTCACTTTCAGGTAGAAAATATTGAACACCCTTAGTGCGTAAATTAAAATTTAATTTTTCTGCCGGATTTTGAATTCTATACAGCAGTGGACTGGATTTGCAATTGATTACTATATATAGCCAGGCACTGTTACCAAGCTGGCTCAACCTGTTCCATTCATTTTCTGAAAGCATCACTGCTCCACTGGAGCTTCTGCCCTTGACTTCAATATATCTTTTTAGATCATATTCATTAACGCTCCTGATGTCATACCCGGCATTTTCACTGGATACATCTTCCGGATGCCAGCCTTGTTCTGTTTCATAGTTCATGGCTGTCTGCATAGCAATTTCTTCCACTTCATCATCCCTACTCATGCCATAATGATTTTTATATTCAAGCTGTGTTAATGGGACAACATAGGCACAACCAAGGACTTCCGGTTTCTTCATATTCAATTTCTGCATCAATTCTATTTCCTGTAATCTGTTTGCTCGTTTTTCTTTTAATTCTTTTATCCTGTCCTGTTTTCTTCTGATTTTTTCTTCAACTTTAGGATCTCCGAATAGTATTTTATGATTTAATTCATTCAATTCCAAAGTTATATCAATGATCACATTTTCAAATGCTTCTTCAAGATAGGCTTTTCTTTGTTCTGCATCTTTTCTTACAGCTTGTTTTGCAGAATCAAATTGACTAATGGTATAATTGCTGAAGCACCAATCCTCTATTGCTTCTGTAGGTTCTGATTTTGGAGCATCAATTTCTTTGGCAAAAACTCCTGGTTCCTGCAGATCGATATATTTTGCTGCGGAAGTGATATTAAGACCTCCTGTTATATTGCCATATATGATCAGTAATTTTTCATCAGCGATAGAATCTTCATCTTTTTGCCTGCGTTTATCAGTGATCTGGCTTTTTACGTAGTAGGCAAAATAGTTTTGCTTATCCTCTGGAGATATTAAAATGGTTCCTTTCAGCATTTCATCTTTAAATTTATTTCTGATTACTTTGATGATACTGTCAAAAACCGGGTTTCCCGGATTGATATAATGTGCAGACCCAATATCTTTTAGGTTTTGATATTCCAGAAATACACTTTTATCAAAGCAAAAGAGCACCTGCTTTATATCGGCATGAATGTTATAGGTCTTTTTTAGCTCTTCTTTAATCTCAATGGGCATTTCATCAATTCTAAATATTGATTTTCGGATTTCGGTATATCTACCTCCCAGTATTTTGAAAGCTTTTTCAAAGAATAATTTGATATATACTGGCTGCAGCCTGTTCTCATCAGAATTCTCTTTGAGATGGCGTGCATCTTCGTAATCTATTTTGCTAAACCCAAGCTCCTTTTTCTTAGCTTCTATTTTTTCTTTGATATTGTTCTCGGTTAATTCTTCTTCTATTGCTTCATTATATTCTGTAGCATCTCCATTTAAAGTTGTATTAAAAATATCGTCCAGACTCACATTCTCAAAGATCTCTGATATAACGTCATAAACTCTGTCATCTCCAAGTTGTTCACGGATCATATCAAGCTTGAATAGTAATTTCTTAAGCACACTGCCTTCCCGTGTGTTCTGGGCAACCAGATTAAATACAAGCACATCCTGCTTTTGCCCATAACGATGGATACGCCCCATTCTCTGTTCAAGACGGTTAGGATTCCATGGTATATCCCAGTTGATCATTAATCTGCAAAATTGCAGATTAATTCCTTCTCCAGCAGCATCAGTTGCCAATAATATCTGAGAATCTCTGGCAAAGCTGTTTTGGGCTGTTCTTCTTTCATCTACTGTCATGCCACCATGAATTGTCTCTACTGTATATCCACTATTAACGAGTCTATCGTTCAAGTATTCCAGCGTGTCTTTGTGCTCAGTGAAAATTACTATTTTTTCATTTTTATCAAGTATTCCTTCACTGCGAAATAATTCCCGAAGCTTCTTTAATTTCTGCTCTTCTTTATTGCTGTTATATAATGTTTCTGCCTTCTCAAATAGGTTTTTGACTTGCGTTGCTTCTTCTTTTATGTCATCTATTGTTTTGGCTGTTGTAAACATCTTAAATTTACGAGGATCAGAAAATATTGCTTCCAGTGATTCTCGCTCATCATCATCAAGTTCACTAAAGTCATCTAATGTTTCTAGGCTGATATCAATTTTCTGTTTCTGATTCCACAATCCGGGATTTTTGTGCAGTTCATCTAATAATCCACTGAGTGCAGTATATCGATTTTTTAGTGTTTTCATGACTGCAAATATTGAACTTGTTAATCTTCTTTGCATAACCATGAGAGCTAAGGTTACGTGTATATTCGATTCTGCTTTAGCCTCTTTCCTCTTCCTTGATAAATATTCAGTAACTTTATCATAGAGACTTTTTTCATCTGGAGTTAATTCATACATTGTGGTCTTGGTATGACGAGCCTTAAATAATGGATTGCCTTCCCAATCTCTCATTTCTTCTTTCAGTCTTCTTATAAAAAAGCGATTGACGCCATCTTTACTAACTTTTTTTACCCTTTCAGTCACTAAATCATCTGAAGCAAAGATATCCTTATCCAGTAATTGAAGCAGGTTTTTAAAGGTATCCTTTCTGCCTCTGTGAGGAGTAGCCGTTAATAACAGCAGATGATCACACTGAGATGATAGTTCTTCCATTACCTGATATCTTTTGCTACGGTATCTTTTGTTGCCATAATTAAAGGCACTTAGTTTATGCGCCTCATCAACTACTATCATATCCCAGCTTGTTTCTTTGATTACATTAATAATATCATCATTTCTAATAAAATCTATTGATGTTATAAGCCTGTTTGAAGTAATAAATATACTGGGATCGGCCTGAAACGTTGCTCGGTTTACCAGCTTGAAATTGATATTGAACTTGATGCTCATTTCATCTTCTTGCCACTGCTTAGTTAAACCTCCCGGAGTTATTATCAATATCCTTTCCAGCATTTTTCTTAGCATCAACTCTTTTATAAGAAGCCCAGTCATTATTGTCTTTCCTGCACCAGTATCATCTGCCAGCAGAAATCTGATCTTAGGTAGTGGTAATAAATGTTTATATACTGCTTCCACCTGATGAGGAAGAGGATCTATTATACTACAATTCACTGCAAATAATGGATCAAATTGATAGGCTGAATTAATCCTTTCAGCTTCTGCAAATAGCTTAAATTTCTCTGGATCACCTTTAAAACTGAACTCTCCCTCTAAACCAATAACCTCAAGTGAATCTAATTCTTCCTTACTTATTATCTTGTTATCACTTTTCTTTGTTTGTGTTCCAATATATGTTAATGAGTACATCTCTCCCAGTCTCTGGAATTTCATAAGTTTAACCGACTCACTTTCAATCAGATTAATTATTATAGAACCCTCTTCAATCATTAAAAGCCTCCCTGTAAATACAAAACAAAATTTACTTGTTAATATATTTTATCAACCAAAAAATTAATTTATGGTATTCTTGAGCAAAAGAAAATCAAATTACTTCCCACAAAGTGTAGCCATCAGAATACAACATACTTTTTTCAAAGTTCCGGCAATTTATCTATAGCTTCATCTTTCTTTTTATCCTGCATTCCCGCAAATAATAACGATGAAAAATTTATAACTGCAATAAAAATATGATAAAATGCATATTTTTTTTGCTTTTTTTCTCGTTACTATTATATTATTAGTAACGATGTTTAAAGGAGTGTAATATGGCTGCTGTAGTATATCAGAAAAATACGAAAACTGGAGTTACTTATGTCTATGAATCAATATCCCGTTGGGATAAGGGAAAAAGACAATCCAGAGCAATAAGAAAATGTATTGGAAAACTTGATCCATCAACAAATGAAATTATCCCAACCAGAAAAAGGAAACAAAAAATTGAGCCTGAGGATTTTATGAGAATAGGAAAACCAGGTCCCGTGCCTATTATCCAAACAACCAGAAATTTTTATGGAGCTACCTATCTTTTCGATGAAATAGGGAAACAACTTGGCATAAGTGCCGACTTAATGCGATGCTTTCCCGATACTTATAAGCAAATTTTATCAATTGCTTACTATCTTATATTGGAAGACAAAAATCCACTTAGTCGCTTTCTCAAGTGGTCAAAAATTCACAAACATCCCTATGCTAAAGACATCCCATCTCAGAGAAGCAGCGAATTATTTGCTTCTATAACAGAAGCAGCCCGTGAACATTTCTTTCGACTGCAGGGCAGACGTCGGGCAGATATAGAATACTGGGCTTATGATATAACTTCCATATCCAGCTATTCAGCCTGTCTGCATCAGGTGAAATATGGCAGAAACAAAGATCACGATCAACTTCCTCAGATTAATCTTGCATTATTATACGGTGAGAAATCCAATATACCATTTTATTATCGTAAACTCCCAGGTAACATCACTGATGTCAAAACGGTTAAAAACTTACTGGCAGATTTAGATTTTTTAGGCTACAAAAAGACCAAGCTGGTTATGGACAGAGGGTTTTATAGCGAGGAAAACATCAATGCTCTTTATCTTAACCACCTGAAGTTTCTGATTGGCACGAAGCTTTCCCTTAAATATGTAAAAAAGGAACTGGGTAAAGCTCGTTCTGAAATGCGTTCATGGACAAATTACAGCCAGAAATATGATTTGTATGCCAAAACCTCCACAATAACCTGGAATTATACACAAGATCGGCCCTACAAAGGCGATAAGATAAAAGGAGAAAGGCGTCTGTATTTACATTTCTATTTCAATGGAGAAAAAGCCGTTGAGGATGAGAGAAATCACAACATTTTGCTCATTAATCTCAAGAATGAATTAGAAAATGGGAATCGTAAGACTGAGCATGAAAATATCTATGACAAATATTTTGAAGTAAAGTCAACAGCAAAACGAGGAAACACGGTAATTGCCAAGCAGGAAGCTATAAACGAAGCGAGAGAAAACTATGGCTATTTTGCCTTAATCAGTAATGAAATTAAAGATGCGATAGAAGCTCTTGAAATATACCGTAATAAAGATTTAGTAGAGAAAGCATTTGGTAACCTGAAGGAGCGTCTGAACTTTCGCCGAACACTTGTATCGTCAGATGTTAGCCTGGATGGCAAACTATTTGTGGAATTTATCGCTTTGATCTACCTTTCGTATATCAAAAAGAAAATGCAGGATGGTAATCTATTTATTAAATATACAATGCATGATCTGCTTGATGAATTTGATGTTATTGAATGTTTTGAACAGCAGGGAAGAGAATTACGCTGGGGAGAAATAACAAAAAAACAAATCGAACTCTATCATGCAATGGGAGTCAATCCTCCATCGTTACAATAGGCGGGAGTGCAGGATGATTGATAGTTGACAGAATTCTTACAGTGAATAAAAAATAGCTCGGGTGAAATTGAAAGCAGGAATTTAAGATTTATAAATAAAAAAAGAAGAAGAAATGGAAAAAACAGAAATTAAGGTACTGAAGAAGATCTTGAGTGTGAATGACCGGATTGCGGATGAATTGAGGGAAAAATTACGGGCGAAAGGTATCCTGTATTTGAACCTGATGAGTTCGCCAGGAAGTGGCAAGACATCACTGCTGGAGCGGACATCCGGATATTTTCCGGAACGGATATATGCAATCGAGGGAGATATTCAGACGACGCTCGATGCAGAAAGGCTGATCAGTGCCGGGATCGGGAGTTTTCAGATCAATACGGGACCATTTGGTGGAGATTGTCACCTGGAAGCAGGCTGGATCAGCTCTGCTCTGGAAGAGATAGACCTGGAAGGAATAGACTATTTATTTGTTGAGAATATAGGAAACCTGGTTTGTCCGGCGGAATTTGATGTGGGCGCTCATTTGAATGGCGTAGTTTTGAGTGTGACTGAGGGCGAGGATAAGCCTTTGAAGTATCCGCTGGCATTTCGCAATTCGCAGTTTTGCCTGGTTTCCAAAGTGGATCTGCTGCCTTATCTGGATGTCAATATGCAGAAATTGACCAATAACATCCTGAAAGTAAATCCTGAAATGGAGGTAATCCTTATTTCGAGTAAGACTGGGGAAGGATTTGAGGAATGGGTGGAATTTCTGGAGAAGAATAAAAGATAAGAATATTTAGCCACGGATTGGCACTGATAAACACGGATAATGTAATGTAAGATTTTTTTACCACGGAAGGCACTGAAAACACGGAAGAATGTAATATGGACTAGGATTTACAGGATTTAAGAAATTTTCAGGATTAATGTGCGGTGTGGGGGATATTGAGTTAGGACGGTATTTCCGGACAGACTTAAGAAGATTTTAGGGGAGGAATAGAAATGCAATATAAGATATTTTAGCCACCATCCTTCGCTTACTCCTTCGCTAAAGCTATGGAGTACTTACAGAAAGCTACGGCACGGCAGGCAGATTACATGGATGGGCACGGATAATGTAATATAAGATTTTTTTACCACCATCCTTCGCATAAAGCTACGGCACGGCAGGCGGAACACACTGAAAACACGGAAGAATGTTATGTGGATCAGGATTATCAGGATTTAAGAAATTTTCAGGATTAATGTGCGGTGTGGGGGATATTGAGTTAGGACGGTATTTCCGGACAGACTTAAGAAGATTTTAGGGGAGGAATAGAAATGCAATATAAGATATTTTAGCCACCATCCTTCGCTTACTCCTTCGCTAAAGCTATGGAGTACTTACAGAAAGCTACGGCACGGCAGGCAGATTACATGGATGGGCACGGATAATGTAATATAAGATTTTTTTACCACCATCCTTCGCATAAAGCTACGGCACGGCAGGCGGAACACACTGAACATGCGGAAGAATGTAATGTGAAAAAGTGTGTAAGTCAGGAGTTCTGGGCGACTTTGACTGACTGACTTTGAGTGAGAATGGAGCAGGAATTATTCGCCTTCGAGGGAATCTATATAGAGTTCATTACCGGAGATGACTTCTGTGGATGAGGAGTGGCAATGCGGGCAGTAAAAGTCCGGCTGGGAGAGTGTGATAGTCTTATGGCAATCGCGACAGCGGATTTTTACGGGAGTTTCATTCATAACAAGTTCTGCGTACTCAAAGCCTGGGAAATCTTTTTTCATTAGATCGAAGCTTTCCTGCATGACTTCGGGAATGATCTGGTGCATTTGACCGGCAGTGATAGTGATTTTGGAGATACACTTAAGCTTATTTTCTTTTTTTACCTTGAGTGCGATATTCAGCAGAGAGTGGATGAGAGCGGATTCGTGCATCTTGATCAGCAGATACGCGGAAGCGGATCTGCATTGAGCATGGGTAGAGGTCTAAGGCTGCCGAGAGAAGTACGCAAAAAAACGCCGTTAACATCGTTAGTAACTTGACCAATGAT
>CAZAHZ010000018.1:0-21652 GCA_964485055.1 uncultured Candidatus Cloacimonadota bacterium | reverse complement strand
TCGGTTCTGTTTGAGCTTGTGAATACAGGTCATCATTGATCAAATCATAAAACTCACTGGTTTTTTCTCCGGGAAAAATAGTAGGTACGGGCGAAACTGGATAATTGAGGTATTGGGTATCTTCTCGAATAATCCTGCTGGTAACGTTAATCCTGCCGGCAGGTGGCACTGCGATATGAAGTGTAAGATATGGCAATGCCGGAGCACCGGGAATATTATTAATGCTCCATTGCTCAAGATCCGCCTCAATCTCTGAGAAATGGTTATTTTCATGGATCTGGCCGGGGAAAGATATGCGGTATATAAGTCTATCAGGCTCAGAAGTAGTTTTAATAACTTCGGCAAATAAATTGATCGCTATTGCCAGGACTATTAGAAGAATGATTTTTTTCACAAAACCTCCACTATTTTCAGTCTCATTCTTTTGTCATAATTCCAGAAGAGTTAATATTGTCAATTAATTGGAAAGATTTGATTCTGGGAAGATAGTGACAAATATTAACCTGTAAGTGAGAGTCAGCTTAAAAAACGAAGACCAGAAGTAAGATCGTTGTATTATAGCTCTTAAATTTCTATTGACGTAATTGTGTAATCAAAGAGAAGTGTTTTTTTATTAAAAAGATTATATTGGAGGAACAATGAAAAAAATGATAATCACAATACTACTTGCGATGCTAAGCAGTACTTTGGTATTTGCAGCATCCCTGAACCTTGCGTATATTGATACTGATAGAGTGATGAAGGAAAGTCAGGATACTCAGGAAGCCCAACAGCTTTTTCAGACGGAACAACAAGCCTGGCAGGAAGAGATACAGGATATGGACACTGAAATTCAGAGAATGAAAGATGATTTTGAGCAAAAGAAACTCATTTTGAAGGAATCAGGGAAAGAAGAAGCTATGAATAAAATCCAAGAACTGGTTATCCAGCGGGATGAGAAAGTAAATGAGATATTTGGTGAAAGTGGCAAGGCGATGCAGAAAAATGCCGAGCTTCTGGAACCAATTCTGGACAAGCTGAAATCCGTGATTGAGTCTATTTCTACCGATGATAATATTGATGTCGTACTTGATGCTTCCACTGGAGGGATTTTATATGCTGTGCCAAGCCTGGACATAACCGACCTGGTTATTGAGAGAATGAATAAACTGACTGACACTGAAACAGATAATTAACAAATGAAAATCTTTAAATCTGAATTCACTCCATTATTCATTTCCAATTGGGTACCAGGTGAATTAATAGAGCGTAAAGCAATATATTTGAATAATGTAGCTGAACTTGACGAAGCTGATAACAATTCGGTCTGCTTTTATCAGAATAAAAATTTCTATGATAAATTGCTTTTAAGCAAGGCAGGATTGATTTTTGTACCTGAAGATTTTGATCCTGAAATTCTTCCTGAAATTAATCTCTTCCGAGTAAAAAAACCCTATATCTACTATATGATGCTGGTTCAAAAGTGGCTGAAATTAGATGAACCGGATATAATTACCAGCAGAGATCCCAGCGTGGTGATAGCAGAGACAGCTCAGATTGAAGAAAATGTAGAACTCGGAGCAAATACGGTAGTTGCCGATGGTGCTAAGATAGGTAACGGCTGCAGAATTGGTGCAAATAGTTATATTGGCATTAATGTTGAAATTGGTGAAAACTGCCGGTTTTATCCTAATGTAAATATTTATGAAAACACTAAAATCGGTGATAATGTGATTTTACACAGCGGTGCGATCATAGGAGCTGATGGATTTGGGTTTTTGCTTCATGAAGGACAGCAGTTCAAATTACCGCAGGTCGGTAATGTAATAATTAAAGATAATGTGGAGATCGGAGCAAATAGCTGCATAGATCGGGCAACACTGGGTTCAACGATTATTGGTAAGGGAACCAAGATAGACAATCTTGTTCAGATTGGACACAATTGCGTGATCGGAGAAAACAGCATCATCTGTGCCCAGGTGGGACTTGCCGGAAATACGAGAATAGGTGACCGGGTATATCTTGCCGGTCAAGTGGGTTCTGCGGATCATGTGACAATTGGTGATGAAGTTATGGTCGGCGCTCAGTCCGGAATTGCTGGTAATGTTCCGGCAGGAATGAAAATATTTGGCTACCCTGCCCGTGAGGCAGGATTGACCAAACGTATTATGGCAGCCGAAAAACAACTTCCCGAATTAGTAAAATATTTCCGGAAAAAGTTAAGGGAATCAGAGTAATATGAGAGAATATAAAAGAACTATCAAAAAAGAAGTCAGTTACCGGGGAATTGGATTGCACTCAGGAGAGACATCAACTATCACTTTCCGACCTGCCAAAGAAAATGAAGGTATAGTTTTTGTTCGCACGGATTTGGAAAACAACCCCCAGATTCCTGCCGATATTGAGCACGTGGTTGATATTTCCCGCGGCACTACTATTGGTATCGGTGGAGCCACTGTGGCTACAATTGAGCATGTGCTCGCAGCTATTAAGGGTTTGAATATTGATAATATTATCATTGAGGTTACCGGACCCGAAGTTCCTGTTGCGGATGGTAGCGCTATTGTCTATGTGGAATTACTGAAAAAAGCCGGTATTATCGAACAATCCAGCGAACGTGAATATTTCGAGATCACAGAAGCTATATCCTTTTCTGCTCCAGCAGACAACGTTGATATTGTCATCGTGCCCTCTGATAGCCTTAAAATTACTTTTATGGTTGATTATCCTCATCAAGCAGTCGGAACTCAATATACCTGGCTTCCGTCCTTGAAAGTGTTTGAAGAAGATTTCGCTTCTGCCAGAACTTTCTGTTTCCTTCATGAAATCCTGACTTTGAAGCAAATGGGGCTGATTAAAGGTGGTTCTCTGGATAATGCCATGGTTGTAGATGATCCGGATACTCCGCGAAGCAAGATAGAAGAGCTTCAGAAAATATTTAATATAGATCAGGCTATCTCGATTAATTCTAATGGATTGATCAATGACACTCCGCTGCGCTATTATAATGAATTTGTTCGGCACAAAGTTGTTGATCTGATTGGTGATATCGCCCTGCTGGGAGTTCCCATCAAAGGGCATATTCTGGCTGCCCGTTCCGGTCATAAAACAAATGTGGAATTGGTCAAAAAGCTAAAGAAAATTTACACAAAACAGCAGATGCAGATCCAATATCAGAAGAAACGTAACCAGGATATAGTTTTTGATATCAATGCAATCAACCGGATATTACCTCATCGTTATCCTTTCCTGCTGGTAGATAAAGTTATTGAATTTATTCCGGGTGAAAATATTGTCGGTATAAAAAATGTGACAGCCAATGAGCATTTTTTTCAGGGTCATTTTCCAGGACACCCGGTGATGCCGGGAGTTTTAATTGTTGAAGCTATGGCTCAAACTGGCGGTATATTGCTGTTGAATTCTATTGATGACCCTGAAGAACATCTGGCACTCTTTGCTGCCATTGATAATGTCCGCTTCCGTAAACAGGTTATACCGGGAGATGTTCTGCGTTTTGAACTAAAAGTGATCTCCATGAAACGGGGATTGGCAAAAATGCACGGTGATGCCTTTGTCTTTGACACAAAAGTTTGTGAAGGAGACTTTATGGCAAAACTTATTAAACGATGATTTTTTTTGATATTGCTTTTTACTCTCCCGGACATCAGGAGAGTATTTTTATAAGGAGCTTAAATGGCAAATTATATCCATCCCAATTCCATTATTGACGAATCTGTTAAATTAGGGAATGATAATCACATTGGACCCTGGTGCATCATCGGTGAAGATGTGGTATTAGGCAATAATAATACGCTTATGTCTAATGTCCTCATCCACAAACATACCCGGATCGGCAACAATAATATCTTCCATCATGGTGCTACTGCCGGAACAGACCCTCAAGACCTTAAATATAACGGAGAAATCACTTTCCTGAACATTGCCGATAATAATACTTTCCGCGAATTTGTTACCCTTAACCGCTCCGCTACTACTGATGAAGATTCTTCTATTGGCTCTAACTGCCTGCTCATGGCTTATGTGCATCTGGCACATAACTGCCATATCGGCAATAATGTGATTATGGCAAATGCTGTTAACCTAGCCGGGCATATCACTATTGATGATTTTGCTATAATTGGCGGAATGGTTGCTATTCACCAGTTCGTGAAAATTGGTAAATACTCCTTTATCGGTGGTAAATCCGGGGTTAAAAAGGATGTTCCGCCCTACACCCGAGGTGAGGGTTTTCCTTACCAAATACGGGGACTTAACAGTGTGGGTTTGCTGCGTAAAGGATTCAGTCAGGAACAGATCAAAGCTATCAAAGACGTGTACCGTCTATTTTACCGCAGTGACCTGAATACTTCTCAGGCAATCCAGGAAGTAAACAAAATATCTGCTCCCACTCCTGAGCAGCAGGAATTCATTAATTTTATATTGGGAGCCGAAAGAGGCATCAGTAATTGATTTATTGATTGTATCAGTTTTGTTATGGATATAAAAAAAATACCCCCGGGTTTTTCACCGGGGGTTTTATTTACCTGCAATTATTCTATTTCCTCTTCCTGGCTGTCAGGCGTTTGTTGAAATAACCTACCAGAATTGGACTGGCGATGAAGATAGAGGAGTATGTTCCCACAATAACACCGATCATCAGGGCAAAAGCAAAATCGTTAATTACGCTTCCACCAAATAAATAAAGGCATAATACTACCAAGAATGTGGTCAATGATGTAATAATAGTTCTGCTCAATGTTTCATTTATGGAGTGATTAATTATTTCAGTATAACTTAGTCGCCGGAATTTCTTAATGTCCTCACGTATCCTGTCAAAAACCACGATAGTATCATTAAGCGAATAACCCACAATTGTGAGTAACGCAGCAACTACGGGCAGGCTGATCTCTTTACCAAAGATGGCAAAAATTCCTAACGTGATCAAAATATCATGCACCAGGGCTGCTATGGCTGCTATTCCAAAGGTGAATTCAAATCGCCACCAGATATAAATAATAATTCCCAGTAATGCCCAGAATATTGCCAGTATGGCTTTGCCCTTCAGTTCCTCTCCTATCCGAGGACCTACTTCATCCTGTTGACGGACAAAGGTATCCGGATTATAATAATTAGGAAAATTAACTTTCAGAATGTTTAAGATACGATCTCCCTTTGTAAAGCCGGTTTGACTTTCTTCTTCACCGGTTACTTGCGTCTTGACAAGGATCAATCTCCTGCCTTCCAAATCATGCAATTCCTGTATTTCCACATCATCTATCCCTTCATTATGTAAAGCTGTTCTGATCTCTTCTATGGTAACCGGAATAATCTGCTCGTTGATCGGGCTCATATTCAGTTCCAGTGACAACCCACCCGTGAAATCTATACTGTATTTCAAACCACTGATGAACATGAAGATGACACCTATGAGGATTATTACCAGAGATGCTGTGAAGGCTGTTTTACGTTTTCCTATAAAATCTATTTTTGTTTCGCCAAAAAATCTCATCATTCCCCCTATATACTCAGTTTTTCCCGGTTAACATTGGTGATCATTCCATCAAAGATAGCTTTTGATAACACTATCGCACTGAACATTGAACCGACAATACCGATGGAGAGGGTAACAGCAAACCCTTTTATCGGGCCTGTTCCGAATTGATAAAGAACCAGAGCTGTGATCAATGTGGTCAGATTTGCATCAAGGATTGTTACTATGGCTCGACTAAATCCGGCATCTACTGCCGAACGTACCGTCTTGCCTGATAGCAGTTCTTCTCGTATCCTTTCAAATATGATCACATTAGCATCAACACTCATACCTATCGTTAAGATTAATCCGGCAATACCTGGCATGGTCAATGTCCCTTGAAGTGAGGTTAACACTGCTAAGATGAAGCCCATATTCATTAACAAAGACACCACTGCCACTATACCCGATAATCCATAATAAATTATCATAAAGATCATAACGATTGCCATTCCAAGTAATGCTGCTCTCACGCCAGCTCGAATACTGTCATTACCAAGTGATGGACCTACTGTCCTTTCTTCTATCACTTTCACCGGCGCAGGAAGATTACCAGATTCTAATACTATCACCAGATCCTGTACCTCTTCCAAAGCAAAAGATCCTGTTATCTGGGCTTGCCCGTTAGGTATTTTGTCCTGAATTACCGGAGCTACATATACTACATTATCAAGAACGATTGCCAGACGGCGTTTTATATTCTGACCGGTCACATCCTTGAATATCCGTGCTCCCTCTTTGTTGAATTCCAATGATACGTAGGGTTTTCCGCTGGTTTTGGGATCATACCCCTGTCCAATCTTGGTGGCTGCCGAATCCAGCTTCTCTCCACTTAGCTCTGCCTTTTCATGCAGTACAAATATTGTTCTGGGAGAATATGGATCTTTTTTACTGACCTTTTCCAAAGCTAATTGAAGTCCCGCTGGGATTTCTTTCTGGAAATCCTCATCTTTTATTAAAGTTTTAAAAGCTTCTATATGCTTATAGGGAATTCTGCCCGGCGAATCATCTGCGCTCACTAAGGCTGTAAACAGATGGGCATTCCCCGATTCTTCATCTGTATTCAGACTGTCTGCATCTCCAAGTACATCTACCACTGGTTCCACTTCTACTAATTTTAGTTTTTCCAGATACGGATACTTTTCATAATTATTTTGTAAATAACTATCAAGTGATGCATAAACTTCCTCCACCTGCTTGCCTTCTGCTACCAGTTTAAATTCCAGTAGCGCAGTCTTGCCAATGAGTTCTTTTGCCCGGTTAAAATCCTTTAATCCTGGTAATTGTATCATTATCCTGTTCTCGCCTATTGGCTGGATGGAGGGTTCTGCCACTCCGAACTGGTCTATACGGTTACGTATAATTTCCAAAGCTGTCTTGACCGCATCCTTTTTGGCTTCAACTGAAAGTTCAAGCTCCGAATAGTCCACTTCCATAAGTATCTGCATTCCGCCCTGCAGATCAAGACCAAGTTTCAATTTCTTGTCTGTCCAAAAGGAAGGCAGTTTTTCGAAAAGAAGCGGAGCTACGAAATAAACTGTGAAAACCAGCACTGCTATTATCAGCAGGCTGCGCATTTTCCTGTTTTTCATCTGCTATAACTCCTTAATAAATATTTCAATACAAAATATTCTCATCGAGAATTTCAAATTTTTCAGACAGGGGCATTAGTCAAGCATTTTGTCCAGTACTCTTAAATCCTATCTCTCTATCCTCGTCTTTTCCCGGTATTTTTATCTCTCCATTTTGAGTTTCAAAATTCTCAATGTTTTTCTGCAGTAACTGCATAAAATGTTTCGCATGCTGTGGCGTAACTAATATCCGACTTTTTACTTTCACACTCGGCATGCCCGGCATCAATCTGCCAAAATCAAGTATGAATTCACTCGGTGAATGTGAAATCATAAAAAAATTCGCATAGATGCCTTCGCCTACCTGCTCATCAATTTTTACATTTACTTTCTGTTGTTGATTGGGATTATTCAAAATATGCTCCTTTACTCTTACTTTTTTTGATATTTTTCTTATTTGATTATGTTTATGTGTCCCTTTCTTGATTATCAAAATCATGCTCCCTGTTTTTATAATACTCCTGAAGATATCGCTCTACACAGGCTGGAACCAGGTCACTGATTGGGGCTCCCAATTCTGCTACCTGGCGGATCATTGTCGAACTCAAGTATAAATATTTTTGTTCCGGTAAAAAAAATACGGTCTCTATTCCTTCGCTCAGCTTTTTATTCATCAAGGCTAAAGAAAGCTCGTATTCAAAATCCGATACCGCCCGTAAACCACGGATCATCGTCTGAGCTCCTATTTCCTGGGCAAAATCCACAGACAGTCCCGTAAATTTTAGAACCTTCACATTTGTCAGATTTGACACAGCATCAACACACAACTGATACCTGTCATTATAGTCAATCATTGTTGATTTACCTGTA
Organism: uncultured Candidatus Cloacimonadota bacterium; assembly: GCA_964485055.1. GTDB lineage: Bacteria > Cloacimonadota > Cloacimonadia > Cloacimonadales > TCS61 > Stygibacter. The sequence continues at coordinate 13,702 of CAZAHZ010000018.1, read as the reverse complement.
TAACTGGCTACTGCCACTACTACCTTATCAAAGACCTTCGCAGCTTTGCGGATCACATCTAAATGACCATTTGTTATGGGATTAAATGCTCCCGGATATATTGCCTTTTTCATCTCTGCCTCACAAGGGTTGAGTCTGCTGACGTAACCACTCTTTTATCTCCGGTTCCAGATGGGGTGACAGTTTTTCATATACTGTCTGATGATATGTATTTAACCATTCTTTCTGATCACTTGTCAGCATTTTTTTATTTATTAAATCTCGCGATACCGGACACATGGTCGCTACTTCAAAATTGCAGAATTCACCATATTCAGTCATTTCCAACGACTTACAGATCAGAATATTCTCTGTCCTTATCCCGAATTTCCCTTCCAGGTACATGCCCGGCTCATCAGTTGTTACTGAACCTGGATTTATTGCTGATGTACTTTTGGGACTTATCCCCTGAGGTCCTTCATGTACACAAAGAAAATGACCTACGCCATGACCGGTTCCATGACCATAATTCAGCTTTTCATTCCACAATGGCTTTCTGGTATAGGCATCCAGCATTGCTCCCGATGTACCTCTGGGAAATACTGCTCTCGCCAGATCTATATGACCTGCCAGAACAAGAGTAAAATAATACTTTTCCTCTTCTGTGATCCTCCCCAGTGATATCGTTCTCGTTACATCAGTGGTACCATTTAAATACTGCCCTCCCGAATCCACCAGTAATAACCCTTCCGGCTTGATTACCTTTGCCGTCTCCTCTTTAGCGGAATAGTGCACAATTGCCCCATTCTCACGATAACCGATTATTGGAGCAAAACTGGGTCCCTGATATAATTTCCCTTTTTCCCGAAATTCTTCCAGCTTCAATCCTGCTGTATATTCATTCAGTTCTATTTTTCCTATATTCTGATACAGCCAGTAGATCCAGCGGACCAGGGCAAGTCCATCCTCTATATGTGCCTGCCGGATTCCTTCCTGTTCCACTTCATTCTTGATTCCCTTTAATTTTGTTATTAGGCTTTTATCTTCCCTGATCTCACACTTGATTGTTTCCTTTATCTTCTGGCTTATTCCTTCCGGATCGAGTAATATCTTTTTATTGGATGGTAATAATGATAAAAATTTATATATATTATTATAAGGGAAAAATTTAATGTTGCTTTGCTCCAGGATCTCCATTGCTTCAGCCGATAATTTCTCCCTGTTGATAAACAGGCAGATATCATCCTTGCTCAAAAAAGCATAGCATATCACCACGGGATTATACTTGATATCATTGCCTCGGATATTGAACAGCCAGGCTATCTCGTCCAGAGCGGAAACAATGTAATAATTTACCTGCAGCTTCCCTAATGATTCTCGTACCCGTGCAATTTTTGATGATATCCCTTCCCCGGCATATTCCTCGCCCAGGATCATCACCTGCTTCTGGAGAATTGCTGGTCTGTCTGACCAGATTCTGGTTACCAGATCCTCTTCATAGACAAATTGTACTTTTTTACTCGACAGCTCTTTCTGAAGATGTTTCACTTCGTTCATGGATAATAGTGATCCGTCAAATCCTACTGTGGCGCCCTCTGACAATTCCTGCACCAGCCATTCACGGTAATTTGGAACTCCAGGACTGAATAGCTTAAATAATTCTATCCCGCTGTCTGTCAGTTCCGTTGCTGCCTGTATCCAGTAGCGACTGTCTGTCCATAGTTCTGCTTTATCTTTTGTTATTACACAAATTCCTGCTGAACCTGTAAAGCCACTTATCCAGCGTCTCGATTTCCAGTGCTCTGCTGTATATTCGCTTTGATGTGGGTCTCCTGAAGGTACTATCCAGGCATCTATTCCTTTTTGAACCATTAATTCCCGCAATGCCCTCAGCTTTTCTTTCGTTTCCATATCTCTGCCTTCACCTTTCTATAACTTTAATATTCTGCTTTTAAAGATTTTCTATGATTTGTTATACCCGATTCAGTCAACTAATTTAATTATTTTTCCCCTTTTTGCCCCTGATTTTATTCTCTTTCTTCCATTTAGATTATATTTATGCGCCGCTTACACTTCCGGCAAGTGATGAATTTTCCTATAAAAGTCGGGGATAATTGAACTTTGTTTCCGCACTGACAATTTATCTCTTCCCAGCCAATACCCTGACGATGATAAACCTGTTCCTCTTCCTGGCTGTAGTCAGGTTTTCCTTCTTCTTTTTTCAATATCTCACTGATGATCAGCGGTGATACTCCTGCTGCTGCTGTTTCATCCAGCATAGCTGATAATGTCTCCTGCATCCTGTCTTCCAGCATATGTATCCTCCCACACCGTGGACATTTAAGCTCAATTTTACTATACTCTGGCGGCACCTTTATATCCATGCCGCATTCACAATTGATAAAGCCAAATCCTTCACTCAGCCGGATTACATCATCCACTCGGATATTACGGTTTAATTCCTTCATCTCCTCCTGCGTGGAGATCAGTCCCGGCTCATCGGCAAGCGCCTCTGCTTCACGTAATGGTAAATTGGTTGTGCTGCCCGCCACTGATGCCGGCATAAATTCTACTCTCGCTTGCATCACCTCCTGATAGGCTTTCTGATAATCTATATATCCCGCTCCTCCGCTCATCTTTCTCAATATCTTGATCCGGTTCCAGATCGGCGGATGCGTTCGCGAGCCTTTACTCGAAATGATCACGTCTCCATTTGGCTGATCTATAAAGGCTGCGGAAGTTATTTTGTCTATTTTATCCATACTATGCGTGCTATAAGCTATCTTGGTCAAAGCTGATGCCAGTCCCGCCGGATAACGCGTCAATCTCGCTGAAACTGCATCTGCCAGGTATTCCCGCTCCCGCGATAACGCAAAATAGATCAATTGCACCATTATCGGAGCTAATATCGCAAAGATCACTCCCAGAATGATGAACACCAAGTGCATATTTGATTGCTTGCCCTTGCCACTGCTGCGGCTCGTGCGGTAATTCTGCTGACCCATCGAGCCCCAGTATAATGACCGCAGCATCACTTCACGGAGCACTATCACCATTCCCAGAGTGCTTCGGCACACTTCCAGCAGCATGCTGTCACGGTTTATCAGGTGTGATAGCTCATGCGCCACCACTCCCTGCAGTTCATCCCGGTTGCACACGCTCAATAATCCCGCAGTTACTGCGATAGCTCCCTGTTCCGGACTGGTGCCGAATGCCATGGCATTGATCGCCTCTGTGGGTATCACATAAGCTTCTGGTGGCTTTCCCAGTCCCGCTGCTATGGACATCTCGGCTATCACGTTATTAAGCATCTTGAATTTTGTCTCATTTGCTTGCTTTAAACCTAATTGTTTGAATACTCCCCGAGGTTTACCATTAAAAATTAAATATATCTGAATAAGTTCTATCAGCCCGATAAATCCCGCAAATCCCAGCGCAAAGATTGCCCGGTTTCCGCTATAATCAGAGCTGTTACGCGACATCAGATAAGTATAAAATATATCTCCCAGGATATATCCTACAATCAATAATATCACAAATGAAAGGATCAGCAGGTTTATGGATTTCCGCTTATTCTTGCGGATCAGCTCCTCTATCATTCTATCTGACCACTAAAATTTTACTTCTGGAGCTTCCTTCTCCGCTACATTATCCAGTTCAAAATAGCCTTCTTTTACCAGATTCATACTGCCTGCGATCAGATTCGACGGAAACACTTCTATCCGCGTATTGAAATTCATCACCGAATCATTATAATACTGCCTTGCAAAGGCGATCCGGTTCTCTGTTGATGATAATTCCTCCTGCAGACTCGCAAATCGCTGATCCGCTTTCAGGTTCGGATAATTCTCCACGATTGCCAGCAGTTTATCCAATGCTGTGTTCAACTGACTCTCCGCGGCTGATTTATCGCCTACTCCACTGGCATTTATTGCCTTTGCCCTTGCGGAAACCACACTCTCCAGCGTCTCACGCTCATGCTGCATATAACCCTTCACGGTCTCCAGCAGGTTTGGGATCAGATCATGTCGTCTTTTCAATTGCACATCTATCTGCGACCAGGCATTCTTCACCTGGTTACGCAAACGGATCAAGCTGTTATAAAGTCCTATAAAATATCCTACCACTCCCAGCAATATCACTATAGCTAATGCAAAACCCATCCTAATTCCCTCCTTCTTTTATTGTATTTCGAAACATATTATTCAATAAATCCAGTACCTTGCTCTCCAGATCATCTAAGGCTATGATCTCTGCCAGCTCTCCCTTATCAAACCAGATGCCATGACCCCTGTGGCACATGTCCAGATGTGTGTTCCCGCAGACCACCTTATCCATCTTCTTTCTACAGGCAGGACAGCGTATCTTCTGCTCCGCAGGTTTCTTCTCTTTTATAAATGCTCCTGTCACTTGTAGCGAATTTTCTCCCAGCAGCATTTCCAGTTCCCCTGCATCCAGCCAGATTCCTCCGCATTCCTCACAATAATCTATCTCAACTTCCTCTAATTCCAGGGTTATCATATCTGCCTGGCACTTTGGACATTTCATCCTGTTTGTCCTACTTCAGTATCAATAGCTTCCTGCTCAGACTGCTCCCTTCACTTTGCAGTCTATAGAAATATACTCCTGTTGATACAAGCTTACCTTCATTATTCAAGCCATCCCAGCCTGCCTGATATTTTCCAGCCTCCTGGTATTCCTGAACAAGAGTTGTCACCTTCTGACCTTTCAGATTGAATATCTCCAGGCTCACGTTCCCCGCCAGCTCCAGTTCATAACTGATTCTGGTCTCCTGAGAACGGCTGCCTTCTCGCCTTACAAAGGGATTAGGATAATTCTGTCCCAGCTTCGTTGTCCCTGCAATTTCATTTTCTGTTTCATCCAGAGTAGCTATCCATAATCCCAGTGTTTTTTCGTCATAGATACCATAATTATCTGTTACAACGAAGTGGAATTGATATGGATTATAGTGGTCAGAAACATGCATAAATGTTCCAGAAAACAATCCCTCATCATTTATACTTACCTCACCATCCGGAAATGGTTCAAATTCAAATTTAGTCACTTCCCCAGGTTCCAGTATCATATCACTCGATACTGAAGATATATTATAACTCACTCCGTCTCCATAAGATACACCTGCCACCCAGTCACTAGACTGGGTTGTTTCCTCAGTGTTGTAATATAATTCTACTTCGTCCCACCGACGCAAAGCAACCACAAAATCAACATTGAATTCTGGCTGTTCATAGCGCGAAACCTGCCACCGGAATAAGGCATAATCTTCCCCAAAATAAAAATAATAGCCGTCCCCAAATTCCGGATAAGCCATCAAATCTGTCCCATATCCCGTTATACATCGCTCGCTTTTCAGATTCTCTTCATTACGGATATAGGCAAAATCTCCTCCAGGTAATATCGAACCATCAGTTATATAGGTCACCGTCTGGATCAAATTATTGTAAAAATAAAAATTAAAGGGTAATTCTATCTCTACCCAGCCATCATCATTATCATTAACTTCCAGTTCCTGCCACTCCACATCAGGAAATTCAGCAGTAAAAGAAGTTTCATTATACATCCGCTTTATCTCCCAGTCCAAAGGCTCCTGTCCTCCACTTGCCAGTAACTGGTGCTCATAATACATAAATTCGTAAGCCATCGGCATTTCCTCGGTCAGTATCTCTATTGGTTCAAAATCTATCTCTCCTTCCACATTAAAATAATTCGTCCAGTTATTGATCAAATCCCAATTAGTCTGACTCCCCACATATTCTTCTATTTCATCTCCTGTCTCATCAATTATTGAATAGGTGACCATTGTACCGTACCCGGTATTTTCAGGATCAACGCTTTCCACGATCAACCACCACTGCATCTCACCTTCCGGCTCTAACTCGCTCAATAACGGCGTGATATCAAGACCTATTTCCAAAGGCTGTATCGCTGGCAGCATATTGCCCGGCATATTCCAATCTCCACCCTGAAAATTGAAGTACGGATAAGACATCTCCACTTCTGGTTCCAACTCCCCAACTGTACTTGATACTCCTGCTCCAATCCTGATCATATTTCTATGATTATGGCTGATCTCTGCTTTCAATGTCAATAATGGTTCATATTCTGCTTTCGCCCAGATGCCATGCACAAAATTACCCCAAATTCCTCCTGTCTCTGTCGGCTCAGCCAGCGTTCGGTACATCACCCAGCAAAATCCACTGTTTGCCCAGTCCTCACCCCAGCTATTCACCATCTTCAACGCGCCGATCTCCCAGTCACGTATATTCACTTCACCATCTTCATTAATATCCATATCATTGGTATATTGACCGTCACCATTATAATCATAGCAGATAGAATCGTTATAACCCACAAAAGTCATGGCATGATTCACCGGATTCGTCCAGTCCGTGATTATAATCTCACCACTGAAAGGACTGTCCACCGGCAATATCTGCCCCTCCAAACCAGAAACTCCCGCAGCAAAGCAGACCACTCCCCCGCTCTCCTCTTCATTGCCATGCTCATATAACCAGTATTTCAACACTTCCAGACCTTCCTCCGTCCCCACCTCGATCGCAAATACATCTTCTACACGGTTACTCATTGCACTTCTATAATTCTCATAACCATTCATCCACCCCGTTTGACCTAAGGGAAACATCCCTCCATAAGTCTCCACAGTTGGACATCCCCCTGCTTTAACAATCTGCCAGCCATCAAAATGCCACGATCCTCCTCCGACTCCTCCATTCAGAAAATTCCACGTATAATGATCAGGATATTGATTTGCCGGCACATCTGCCGCTAATCCCCGCAAACGGTCTATCTCGTAAGTAAATATATATCCAATCCCACTTGCCTGACCACATGACCCCCCATCCTGACCAAACACCGGACGCAGCCACTCCTGCTCCGAATTATCCACGCTCAAGGGAAGTTCCCGGCTTGTATTAATATCCCCCAATTCAATCCGTTCCAGCCCATTCAAATATTCCCAGTCCTCCGCCGTCAATTCCCTCAATCCCGGCACAAAATCCCCCGGCACCATCTGACCAGACAACATAGTCCCTGTAAACATCACAAAAATTATTAATATAAAAGTCAGTCTCATAATATCTCCTTAATATAATTATTTTCTCTACCATCCTGCCAGATTCCCCATTTAAATGTCAAAGTAATTATTATCCACCTTCCCATACTTCCACTAATTCCACTAATTCCACTATGTCCACTATGTCCTCTACGTCCATTTCGTCCACTCCCCTCCAAGGAAGCTCAACACCCAGCTAAGTCAGAAGTGTACCGCTGGCGATACCCCGCAAGTGGGACGCAGATGACGACCATTCATCATTAATTCTTAATCCTTAATTTTATCCCATTTTCCCAATTCCTCATTCTCTCACTTTCACAATTTCGCCCCTTCTCCCCTTCACCTCGTCGCTTTGTCCTTCCTTTAGCTCCGTCTATCACTCGTTCCCTCTCCACCTCAATCTCCATTCTCATATTCTTCCAGTTTCCATTCCTTATATTTCGGAACCTGCGGAAAATTCTCTGCCAGAAATGATACAATCTTTTTGCATTCTGCAAAATTCTCTCTGCCCTCTTTATCATTACTCATTTCTTTGTTTATCATTGCCAGCTTATAATAAGATATTCCCAAGCCTTCTAATAATCCAATATTGTTGGGATTGCTCTTATAAAGTTCTTTCAATGAACTACCCCGGGGCAAGCCCCGAGGTATCATAAGGAAAGTGTGTGAATGAAAACCCAGGTTTTCAAACTTTCCTATTTACCCCGACGCAGAGCGTCGAGGAATTCTTTTGATTAAACTATTATATTTTTTATAAAACTCCAACGCCATATCCATCTTACCAAGAGATTGATAAATTTCTCCCAGTTTCTCATAAGAAATTGCCAGTCCGCTTTTTAACATTTCATTTTGTGGATTGTTATCAAAAATCTCTTCCATCAATTTACAGTCTTCCATAAAATACTGCATAGCCTGATCGAAGTTATCCTGAGACTGATAAATCGATCCCAGTGCTTCATAAGATACCGCTAAAATGTTTTTAATTTCTTCGCTTTGCTGATTGTTAATATAAATTTCTTTCATCAATGTATTGAATTTTGTATAATACTGCAAAGCCTGATCGAAGTTATCCTGAGACTGATATATTGATCCCAAATTCTCATAAGAAATTGCATGATTTTTTTTTATTTCTTCGTTTTGTGGATTATTAACAATGAGCTCTTTCATCAAGCCGTTGTATTTACTATAATACTGCAAAGCTTGATCGAAGTTACCCTGAGACTGATAAATTGATCCCAGAAATCGATTAGAAATAGCAAGCCCGAATTTAAGCTTTTCATTATAGGGATTGTCTGATATGAGTTCTCTCGCGAAATCATTTCTTAAAATATAGTACTTCAACGCCTGATTTAAATTACCCTTAGACTGATATATTGAACCAAGTCTTTCATATATTTTTGCAAGTCCATTTCTAACTTCCTCTTTTTTCGTATTGCTTTTACAAAGCTCTTTAAATTGGATTTCACTTTCATGATAAAACTCCAACGCCTGATCAAACTTACCAAGAGACTGATAAATTTCTCCCAGTTTAGAGTAAGAAATTGCCAGTCCGTGTTTCAGACTCTCATTACTGGGATTGCTCTCAACAAGTTCATTAAATAGATCCTCTTCAAGATTATAAAACTCCAACGCCTGATCCAGCTTACCAAGAAATTGATAAATTTCTCCCAGTTTCTCATTTAATACAGCAAAATCATAACTAAATTCTATATTATCAAAGAGGTTAATCTGAGCTTTTATATGATTATGCAAAGTTTCAAGTAACTTTTGTCTTTTATCCAGATTGCCATCCACTTTTATTGCATCATTCAAATCATAAATATAGCGATGAGCCAATCTCATGATCTTTTGTCCATTTTCACCGGCTGCTCTCAAGATGGCAAAACACCAGTCAAGGTTCTTTTCATCTTTGGAAACTACTTCTGCTAAAACTGCGGTGGCACCCTGTCTATCCTCTGGTGAGTAAGAAATATAATAGTCTAGCTTTTTCAGCATTCCAGGCTTTCATCAGGTGAAACATTGTCTCAAATATTTTAAGATCGTCACTTCCAGATATAGTCAGCAGATGGGAAGCAATAGCGTTGTGAATATTCTTAAATTTGTCTTTTTCTAATCTATTTTGCAGCGAATTACGTAGAATGCTGTGAGCCAGGTTCCATTGCAGGTTATCTCCCTGTTCACTTAAATGTCCTTTGAACCAGCGGCGGATTCCTGCATAAAGCAGTGGATCCCAGTCAATTTTCTTTGATTCAGGTACAAGTTTTTCCAGGTCGCTTTCCCGAAGTCCGTTTCGGCTGCAGGCAATTAGATCAAATACTTTTTGAGTAAAAACCTCTCCAAACACGTTACCAGCTTTCTGTATTAAATTAAGGAACAAGTCACCCGGCAGATCCGGAAAGGCTGCTACCATTTGGGTAATATAACTTTCTATTTGTTGATCTCCTCTGCCTTCGAGTCTGCTCATCTCTTCAAAATCATCCGCATCCAGTGCAGTCAGCATATTCACGGCTAAGCACAACCATAGAGGACTGGAAACCGAAAGCTGGCTATCTTCCCTTCTGTGAGAAAATATCGCTTCTATGACTCTATCAGGTAATTCTTTATGTTTTTGCCGGCTCAGAGCCTTAAGCATTTCATGGGCATCGCTTTCAGGAAAATATTCGATATTACTGGTATATAAGCCTTTGTTATGCTCTATCGCTTTCTTTTCTGTGTCTGTGATCGCTGTACACAGCATCCTGATATTACCCGGCATAATCTGGGGCAGCTAGGTCATATATTTTGCTCTTTCGGTCGGCTCAAAGCGGTCAAGAGCATCTATAAGCAATACTATTTGCGTTTTATCCGAAGCAGTAAATAATAATTCTTTAAATTTCTCAATTTGCTTTTCAATTTCCAGTTTTGGCTGCTTCTCAGATCTACTGAAATTATCCTGGGAGGGAGCTTCCAGGTGCTCATCTACCTTTAATTCCGGCTCTTCGGCTATTCCCAGAAATTACCGCAGTTGCCTGTTCCATTTTTTCAAGAGATCATAAATTTTGCAGGAAGCTGGTGATAAACCGGCAGAATGAGCCAGGATAAAGCAGTCTTCCTTCTGCATTTCTTTATATATTTTTGAAAATACTGCACTTTTCCCGGAACCGCTCTCACCGGTGAGGATCATTCCCCCTTTATCTTTTCCTTTAGCCAGAAGATACTGTTTTATTCTGGATATTAATTTTTCTCTTCCGCAAAATATATCAACATGTTCCTCTATAAAAGCCTCGAGCCGGACAATTTCCTTTTCGTGTTCGTCTTTTGGCACTTTATCCCAGGTATCTGCAGCATGTTTCTGGCATTCCTCCAGGATATCTTCATATACTAATTCTCCGAATTTCTCCAGTCCGGTCACTTTCTCTTCTGCTTCATCCCATTTTGCATAATATGTTTTTACCTTACTTTTTTTACCTTCCTTCTCAAAGTGCTTTTTGATTTCTTTCTTTAGTTCCTTGAGGGCATTGATCCTTTGAGTCTTTTCAATCTCGGATAGTTCAGTATCGCATTTATCGCAATACCTGCCTGCTTTAGCTTTTGAGAATTTAGAATAATCAAAAGAATCACGAAAATAGAAAACACTGCGGCTGAGCTGATCTTTACTGGCAAGTACACCGAATTCGATCTCGAGAGCAGTTACACTTTTATTCTTTCCAGGCTTGATCCCTGTTTCCCCGGCAATTGCATTTTTCATCCGTTCTTCCGAAGGCACCCAGCCATAACGGTCACCCAAAAGTCCTATAAAAAAAGGACGACATCGCTTTATCTCGTCCAGGCAAACCTTAAGGACAGTTGCCTCGCGTTCATCTTCCTTCGCAATGGAGGCAGTATCAACTCCCCAGCGCAGATCAACTATTGCCAGTTTTATTCGTCTTTCTTTTAATTCCTCTTCAATTCTCGGAAAAATTATAGCTTTTAAATAATCCCGCTCCGCCTGCATATCAGAAAAAGTACTGCTGATAAAAATAGAAAACGTCCGCCACGCCTTAAATTCCGCTTTTTTCTCTTTCTCATTATTCATCTGTCCTCCCACCATATAAATATACCTATCCAGGATCATCTACAAAATATTATACATTTTAAACTCTATCTCATAAAAGAACATACACCTTTTCACAAGTCAAGCAAAATAATTCCAGCCAAGTCATCCGTGTACCGCTGGCGGTAATCCGTAAGTGGGACGCAGGTGACGAGCGGTTATATCCCCGCTACTTATATCCTGAAATTGACTGCCATTTCCCCGCATCCTCGCTACTAAATTCTGAAATTGACTGCCAGCTTCCCGTGTCTGCGTCCCACTTGCGAAATACGCCAGCGGTACACGTCCACTCAACCTTCCAGTTATCAAACAAGGTCAAGTTACATTTTATCCTTAATTTCTTCTTCCGTGCTTTCGGTGCCTTCCGCCTGCCATGTCGTAGCTTTAGCGAAGGATGGCGGTTAAAAAATCTTTTATTAAGTTGTCTTCATTCATTCCCAGGCAGCCAGATATTACCACTGTTCTCCAAAAATATTTCTATTATTTAACACTCAAATAATCCTTTATCTTGTTCCAAAATACAATATTCTCTGTTTTTAGAAACCATTTAGCCCTAATCACAAGCATATAAATCCTTTACGTCAATTTTCAGTCCACCTCCACCTCACTGTGACTCCTGAGTGGCTTCCCAGTGGGTTACAATAGTATGAAACAACAATAATTATTAATTCATTAATCTTCCAGTTATAATATTAAACTCGTACGTTAACCCAATATAGAACTGATTCATCTCATTATCTCCTTCCACCTGGTTCATTGTTCACATATCTTTAGAAGCTTCCTGATATTGTGAAGGGGTAGGCAAAAGGGAAAATCCGGGAATAATTAGGAAGAGATGATCAGGAATTTGGTTGGCAGGTGGGGCAGAAGTAGCAGATGCCTCCGAGATAGCTGATTTTTTGGATAATTGATCCGCAGACGGGGCATGGTTTTCCGGCAGTATTTTTATCCATCAGTCTTTTGTAGCCTCCGGGATTTCCAAAGAGGTCATATTCGTCATTTCGTCCACCCTTAGCGATAATATCATTCACCGTATTCAGGATGGCATCAAAAAGCTGGTGTCTTTGCACTTCGGAGAGCTTATTAAGATCATAGCGGGGATGCAGGTGAGCCTTGAACATGATATCCTGGGCGACGGCATTTCCAAGACCGGGTATGACCTGATCCTGAGTAAGCAGGCTTTTCACGCTACGTTTGCCTTCTGCATTGAGTCGGTCAATAAGATCACAAAAATAGCTGAATGTGAAATCATCATTCAATGGAATGGGGTTTGTGTCGCGAATATACTGGCGGTTCAGTTCTTCACCTTTTTCATAGAGTTCATAACCACCCCACATCTGGGTGGTGGCAGTCAGGAAGCTTTTATCATCAAAGTGCAGGAGCAGGTGGTATTTGGGGGGAATTGCAGCATCGGCGGGATGAAGCATGATCTTGCCACCGCATTCACCGAAAACCAGGACGTAGCCTTCGAGCAGGTCTATCAGGAGCCAACGACCTATCACGCGAATGCTGCCGACTTTTTTTCCTGCGATAAGTCGGCTGAATTCTTCAGGTTTGCGGTTATACCAGACAAATTTATGAGGAGAATTCCCCAGAGAACCTTCTATAATTCTTTTCCCGGAAAGATTTTCTTCTATCTGCTTCTTGAAATTGATCATTTCAGATATCTCGAACATAGCTACCTCCGGAGCAATAATGGAAAATCCTGAAATCAGTTGCAAGATATTTTAACCAGCCAGGTTCATTTTCCTGTTATCTGGCAAAAAGGATTATGAGAACATCAGAAATAAAAAGTTGAGATTGAGTAAATAAAGAATTGACTACATAGACAAACTGGTAAAAAAGTAATTATCAGGGAAAAAATGAATGATAGAGGACATAAAAAATGAGAATATTACTAACAAATGATGACGGCATTGATGCCCCGGGAATAAATATACTGGGCAAACATCTTGAAGAAGCAGGACACGTGATCACTTATTGTGCTCCCAGAACTCAGCAGAGCGCCGCCTCGCATTCGATCACGCTGCATGCTCCGGTGCGATTATTCAAACACAGTGATAATCGCTATTCCGTGGCAGGCAAACCCACGGATAGTGTATTGATCGCTTATCATATATTTGGAGAAAATGCCTTTGACCTGGTGATATCGGGGATAAATCAGGGACAGAATATGGCGGAGGATATTTTATATTCGGGCACCGTGGCAGCAGCCATTGAGGCGGGTTTTGTCGGCTTCAAATCTATTGCCATATCCGTAACCAGCTTCACCGATGTGCTTTTTGACACCGCAGCAGTCTGGCTCTGTCGCCTGCTGGCAGCGGGACTGGCAGATCAGATCGGGGAAAAAGAAATCCTGAATATCAATGTTCCTAACGTGGAGATAGATATGATCAAAGGAGTGAAGATCACTCATCCGGGGCACCGACACTATGAGAACTTTGTAACCGAGATCAAAGCCCCTCGTGATAATAAATTATACTGGATATCGGGAGATGTGATCTGGGCAGAAGACGATGCCGCAGATACAGCCGTGATCCAGCAAAATTATATATCTA